>JANLUJ010001043.1:0-17442 GCA_031363425.1 Pirellula sp. | reverse complement strand
CGTGAAACAACTTGAGTCCATTGGATCGCCAACCCGCAAAAATCCAATAGCGCGCGCGGTGTTTCACCATGGAGCAATCCATCAATCGGCCCCGAAGGATAGTCTTTTCGAATTCCCATCGATATGGGAACTCGACGGCCCTAAATAGATCGACTCGTTTGACCGATTTGGACTCCGGCATCATGTAGACTTCGCCATCATGTTCGAACACAAACGGATAGGATAAGTGATGCGGTTGCCTTAAAACAATTCCCAACGGCTCCCAGTCGATCAAGTTCGTGCTGCGAGATGCGCCAATTACAGCAATGTCCGAACCCTTTTGGAACAGTTCGAAGAAGAGATACCATGCCCCATCGCGAAAGACTGCAAATGGGTCCGCGACAGCGCGGCCATTCCAATTTTCGAAATCTCTTGCCGTTACAATTGGGTTTGTGATCGAAGTCGGCCTAAGGCAATCTAAATTTGGGCCACGCAACAAACCGATGTTCCATATCCCACTCTCGTAAACCGCATCGATAGCATCAACCATCACGTCTGCCTTGGCTTTGCAGCACAAACTCAAGCAAGTAATAAGCGAGCGTCGCAACGGCCTGCAAGGTTGCAGCCACATAAGTAAGTGCGGCCGCGGTCAATACGCTACTCACTTGTGAGAGCTCCTGCCCATTGATAATTCCCAGCGAAACCAATTCGGTCTTGGCACGTGAACTCGCATTGAACTCGACAGGCAAATTGATGAGCTGAAAAATGACGGTGGCTGAAAATCCGAGAACGAACAAAAGCATCGACCCGGTAGCCAGCTTTCCCATCCCCATTGCACCCAATCCAATTGCGGCGACAAGGAAGATTTGGCTAAGCGAGCTCCCGAAGCCGGCCACGGGTATCGCAAGATTTCGGACAACGAGCGGCGCGTAATGCTTTGCATCTTGAATCGCATGGCCAACCTCGTGCGCGGCGATTCCTACTGAGGCCAACGAATATCCTTGATAAACGTCAGGGCTTAAGCGAACAACTTTCGCAGACGGGTCGTAGTGATCCGATAGCTGTCCCTGGGCCTGTTCTATCGGAACGCCTTGAAGTCCATTTGCGTCCAATATGCGCCGAGCAGCCATGGCGCCGTTCATTCTAGCGGGTATCTGACTGGTTCTTTGGTACGCAGAGCGAATCAGCCACTGCGCCCCAAGGGCAAGTAACATGGTCGGCACTACAAACAGCAAATACGTGTACATGGATGATTCCTTGGTAAAACGCAATCTGGCAGTTCAAATCACTGCCCATTCTCACAATTGCATTTTCCGTACCACAGACAACGGCTATTCGCAAATCGACATAGCCGACAAAAGTAGCAGGCACGCTCCGTCGTGCCGTCCGCTGGTGCGCATTTACTGTGATTCCTGGTGAACGGCACATGGAATGTGCCTACTACTGTGATTCCTGGTGAACGGCACATGGAATGTGCCTACTACTTTGCCTTTTGTTGGCAGTGTCTATCAAAGAAAACTATTTTTTCTCTTCCTTCAATTCGCCGCAGTCACGAATCTTAATGATTGACTTGGTCTTTCCCGATTCGCTTCCAAAGCTTTCTATCTTCGTAACGATATCCATTCCCTCGAGAACGCGACCGAAAATTACGTGCCTGCCATCAAGCCAAGGGGTTGCAATAGTGGTGATAAAAAACTGAGATCCGTTCGTGTTGGGGCCTGCATTGGCCATACTCAACAATCCAGGCATATCATGACGAAACTTGAATGCCTCGTCCTTGAACTTTTCTCCGTAGATGCTTTCGCCACCAGTTCCGTTCGCCCTTGTAAAGTCGCCACCTTGCAGCATGAATTTTGGGATAACTCGGTGGAAAATGCTATCTTTGAAGTGCAACGATTTCCCAGATGCACCCTTTCCTTTTTCTCCCGTACATAAGCATCGGAAGTTTTCGGTAGTCTTCGGAACATCGTCTCCAAACAAGCCCATGACGATCCGTCCAGCATCTTTGTCGTCAATCGAGATATCGAAAAAGACTTTCGCAGTAACTTTTCCATCTTTTGGTGAATCAGCAGCTAAAACCATAGTGAACATCGAAAGTAAACAGGGAAGAAAAAACAAACGGGACATTCTCAAACTCCAAAACGAGTCATAGTACAAACGTCTGCGTGGACTGGCTGTCCAAAACACAATTCCTCGATAGTATACCGAAAGCGTCCAACTTGGCACAGTCATCCCACGTGTGGACGATATTAAGGCTAACAGCACACTGAAATCAACCAGAAGCATGGTTCCTCGGGCCGTTTGAAATTCGGGCCGGCCCCCAACGAGCTCGTCTCGTTGGTGCCAAAGCTTATTGGCTAGACGGGTGTGCCTCGCGAACGCCCGCTTCCCGTCCCAGTCCAACGCCACAGGCGTTGGACTGGGACGGGAGGCGAGTAATGATTGAGTCGACCGATTCTAGCCTCGAAACTTTACGTCCAATGGGCAAGCCCATTGGGGCGTTCTAAAGCTGTACAACCTCCCAGCTCCTACGACTCGCCAAATCAACGACAGTACGCATCAACTATGCGGCGCCACCAAATAGGCGCAGTCGAGGCGCGAGGGAAACGGACGCACTTTCCGAGGGTAGGCTGGGCATGATTCCTATCATCGCGGCGGCGCATTCGATGTCGTTCTTCAAGTCCTTTGTCTGGTTGTTGGTCCATCGATTGGCTCCCCAGCCTGCCAATAGGACTTGTTCGCCAGTTCCAGCACTTCGAATCGCCAATTCGATAGCCGTCTCTCGATTGGGAACGATTTGAACGGATGCCGGATACTCGCAACCGTCCAACACTTGCCAAAGGGCCTTTTGTCCGGTTCGCGTCGACCGACGGCTTTGTGTCAAGATGACTCGCGAGGCGCATCGCTCCAAAACTCGCCCATAAGCTGATAACTGTTCAGCCGTTGCAGCTTCTGGAACCTCGGCTACGCAAATGATCGGATTTCCGTGCTTGGACAACGCGTGCATCGCGACTGCCAATCGGTCAGCTTGATCGGCACTATCGATGTAAACGGGGCAATGCGTAGAATTCGGGACGCGTTGCAATCGGCCTGGGATTTTGTGAAGACGTTCGATTCCCTGCACGATCTCAAATAACTCAAGGCCGAATGCATAGCCAACTGCTGCCGCTCCAAGCATATGCCGAGCGTTATGGTCCCCGAGCAAAAGACTCGTCAAGGGCATAACGCAATGGCCTGCTGAAACCATCAGTGACTGTTCGCCAGGCATACTGCCCAAACGGTTGCCGCGAACGTCGGCGACTGCATCGAGCCCATAGCCTATCGAGTGTGGCTGATGACGTTCTATCCAACGATTTAGTCTAGCATCATCGGCGTTGTATACCACGATTCCATGTTGCTTGAGCTGACCAACAATGCGATGCATTGCGTTTTCAATACCGCGTGCTTGCAAGGAATCGGTACGTTGCGATTTCCGAAGCCCCGTGAACAAGATAACATCAAACTCGACTCCGCTGGCCGCATGAGTACGCAGCATGTCATCCGTCAATTCGATTACCGCGGCAGGCGTTTGGTTTTCCGAACTTGCCTCAAGCCAGTCTGCTAAATGATTGGCATCAGCATCGGAATGAGCCACCAAGCCCGCATCCTTGCCATCGCTCGCGCCGAGCGAGGTATAGTAAGCGACGCGATTCCCTATTTTCTTGAGCATCGAAGCGACCATCAATGCCGCTGTGGTCTTTCCGTGAGTTCCGACAACAGCGATCGTGAGCATCTTTTCACTCGGCTTGCCTGCTAAGGCATGGCAAAGGCGAGCGAACGCTTCACGCACGTCAGGTACGATGCATTGCGGAACACTCGATGGCAGCAGCTGCTCGGTGAGAATCGCTTTGGCCCCGCAGTTGATTGCATCGACCGTATCGCGGGCCGCATCCGACTCGCCGTCTACGCCGATGGCGAAGACGCATTCCCTGTTGGTTTGGTCGATCGTGGCCAAGCATGCATCACATCGGATGTCGTCTGCACCAACGATTTGCGCAGATGGGAAAAGTTGGCGAAGTGATACGGATCGATGAGAGTTTCGCGACATGCCAGTGGCCTCCTTGCCAGTTCTTGTTTTGTGTTCTCAAGGATCATCCTGATCCAAGATTCGACTTGCGATGTGCAATTCCTAACAACGTGTCCCAAACCAGGGGTCCCCGTCAAGCCGAAAAAACAAACAAAACTGCGTCGTTTCGCTAGCATTCATTTGGGACTGAGCGCCGAAGCCGGTGTGGCGACCAGCAGTTTGCAAAGTATTGTATTTGTAAATTTCACTCGATAACTCTTCCGCTTCTATCCCGATAGGGATTGCAGACGGTAGCCGGGAGTCGTCGCGAAGCGGCGCACCCCCGGGGAACGAAAGGACACGCGATTGACCCTGGAGGGGTCACAGATTCTTCGATACCTTCAGGATCGGAACGCGCTGCACGCATCTCTTTCCGGTGGTGTCGCTCCGCTCAACCACCGGCTACTGTTTGATATCCCTTCAGGATGAAAAGCGAGGCTTTCGCCGAGCTTTTGCTTCAAGGCTCCGCGGGCGCGTCGCCCCACCGAAATTGCAAGCAAATACAAAGGCTTAAGCTGTACCACCTCCAAGGTCGAGTGTTGAGCTTATTGGTCTAGCGATTCTCTCGGTCAACGAGCCAGCTGGATATAACAATCAACATTTGGCCAGGACCATACGTCAACCAAACAGCTTCACTGCGAAACGGGAAAGATCCACGAAAGATTCCAATCGCAAGGATTAGATCGCTGAGTAGAAAAAGGGCTGCACCTAAAGCCAGGGGCCACGTCCTTTGCCGATGAATTGCAACCGCTGACGCAACACCTGTTGTACCTGCCAGCAGAAGGCAATAACCCAACGCAGGCCAAATGAGCGTCTCGTTTTTCTCAGCATGGAATACGATTTGGTACCAACTAAACAACCCGACCAACTGCCAAAAGAGGATGCAAGCGATCGTCTTCGGAGAACTGAGTCGCGAGTGCTTCCTGAGAATGCCTACAATGGCGATGATGTAGAGAACATGCCCAACTCCGAAGGCTGCGATTGCTCCCAACGTTCCATTCTTGGGTGCAATAAACTGGAGTAGCCCCGCATTGAAAAAATCTCCTACCGTTCCCCAAACCATGCCCGCAGCAATCAATACCGCGTATCTTTTCGAGGAAGGCTGTACTTGGCTAAACGCGAGGAACGCCAATGCCACGAGCGAGATCGACGAGCCCATTCGTCCGCACGTATCGAAGAATTGACCCTTAACCGTCGGTATCAGCCTTCCAGCCAAAAGTCCGCCAACGAGCAGTGCTACCCAGATGGAAAGGAGGCTGGTTCGGTACGCGTTCCAAGAAGAATTTGCTGTCATAAGGGTGTTGGGCCCATTTCAAATCGAATGGTTCCGCCTCGGGCGATGTCAGCATGTTCAATCCAATGCCGATCCAGCAACCTGTCATTCAACCACATTTTTTGAATGTACGGATGTTCTGGGGCGGCGTTCTCAGCAAGCAGGATCAACATCTTGTCCTGCATTTGGATTTCAGCCCGTTTCCAAAGCGGCCCCGTGATCTCATAACGATCCGTTCCTGCAATAGGGTATAGTCCCAATGAACTCAGTACATACCAAGCGGACAGAGTGCCCCCGTCGTCGTTTCCATCCAGGCCGTTCTCACCAGCTCCGTACTTCGTTTCTAGAATCCAACGGACCCACTTCTGCGTCAGGTCAGGACGGCCGGCATGATTGAAAAGAAATGCGGCATGCAAATCAGGTTGATTGCCTTGCCAATAAAACGCGTTTGGAGGCATTCCGACACCGGCAGGCGAACGCGTAAAAAACTCCTCAAGTTCCTGCACGAAGAACTCAGGACTTTTGAAGAGCGAGACTAGGGTCGCCCCATCCGAAGCGACTCCCCATCGCCATTGCCTTGCACTGCCCTCGACATAGGCATGCGTGTATTTTCCACTGATGTCGACATACGTCAGCATGTCTGGCTTCAAATCGGCCTGGAATCGTTTCTGTGAATCGCGACCTTGAAAGTACTGCGTCTCTGAATTCCATAGATTTACATAGAATCGACCATGTTGCTGAAACAGGATGGCATCGTCTTTGTGACCGAGCGCTTCCGCCAAGCGGGCGATGCATTGATCGGCGTAGCAGTATTCAATCGTGCTCGCGACGGACTTCTTCATCAGGTCGAAGGGACAGTATTCGTGCTTCAAATAATGTTCGACCCCGACACGGCCTGAAAAGGGCGAATTTAGCGGAACGGGTGCTAATGCAGTCTTGCACATGAATCGATATGCCGTTTCGACATCGAAATCACGAATGCCCTTAAGATATGACTCCGTGATCATCATGTCTGCCGGAGAACCGAACATCGATCCAGTGTAACCACCCCCGGACGGCCAGCGTGGCAGATAACCACCTTGCTCAGCCATTTTCACTAACGAGACGATCATATCACGTTGTTCCGGACGGGCAATCAAGTTGTACAGAGGATGCACCGTACGAAACGTATCCCACAGCGACATGTCGGTGTAATAGTTGAACCCGGCAGCCAAATGGTTCTGGCGATCAAACCCAAAATACTCGCCATTGACATCCTGAAAAATGGTCGGCATCTGCAACGCACGATAGAGCGCCGTGCGGAAGATGATACGTTGACTATCAGAGCCTCCGTCAATCCGAATGCGACCTAACTTCTCTTCCCACTGTGCTACCGCTTCGGATAGGACTTGATCAAACGTCGCTTTGCCGGCTTCTTGTTCAAGGTTCTCACGCGCGTTGGCGATACTGACATACGAGATGGCTACTCTGAGTTCAATGACTTGGGAAGAATCGTCAGCGTTGAAACCCACATGGATGCCTAGGTCATCACCGGTAGCAACTGCTTGACTGGACGTTTCCGTTTCCCCTGAGCGTGTCGCATACTCTTGGAAGGGCCGATTAAACCGGGCTACGAAATACGTTTGCAAACCACCGTAACGTTTGGAAAACGTACCAAACGTCCGAACCGTTCCTTCGATTTCCTGTGTGTTAGGTACGACTCGCACTTCGCCAGATTTGCTGATTCCCTTGCCGAGCGCACTTGTGACGTTCACCAGAATGTGAGGCGATTGTTTTTTAGGGAATGTATAGCGATGAACGCCCACACGGTTGGAAGCAGTCAATTCCGCAGTGAGTCCGAGACTTGGCAACGACACCCCGTAGTAGCCCGGGAAAGCTCGTTCCAATTCATGGGAATATTCGGCGTTCATTCCTCGACGTTGAGACTTCGCTGTCTCCGCAGTACATGGAATCACCAGGAAATTTCCGCCATCGGTCGCGCCGGTTCCGACGAGCCGAGTGTGGCTGAAACCTAAAATCATCGGGTCGGAGTAGAAGTAACCGGATGAATTGGATGCGCGTGTCCCCAGAATTGAAACCGTATCCGGACAGAGTCGCACCATGCCCAGCGGTACCGCGGCTCCA
Organism: Pirellula sp.; assembly: GCA_031363425.1. Lineage (GTDB taxonomy): Bacteria > Planctomycetota > Planctomycetia > Pirellulales > Pirellulaceae > JBKCUI01. Next base: position 9,961 of record JANLUJ010001043.1, on the reverse strand, counting down.
GGAAAGTTGTTACCGCACAGATACGAGATTCCTCCAGTCCCGAGGAAAGGATTCACATCCTTTCCTAGAGCTCCCGGTTGAATCATGGGGCTCGGCTTTTGAGCATCGTCGGCAATGGTTGCCATCGGCAGGAGTTGAGAAATCGCCGAAACACCAATCACCAACCAGTAATGGGTAAATTGTTTTGGTCTCATTGTCATATATTAACAGGACCGATTGCTCGAGTATTCGGTTTCTTTTTTTGGGTCGACGTGAAAATCGAGACTCCACTGCGATTGCCAATCAGTGTACCCTTAGACTCATGTTAGCCGTGTTCAAACCAGATGTCAGAACGAAAGAATTTTATTCAATGCCCTGGATCGAATGGTACAACTCACTGGCGAAACCAAGCTGGACCCCCGCCCCCGCGACTATCGGTCTGATTTGGCAAATTCTATACCCTGTTATTCTCATTAGCTTCGGATTTGTGTTCGTCCGGGCGTTCCAAGGCAAAGTTCCGTGGCACGTGGCATTGCCGTTTGCCATCAACCTCGTGGCCAACTTAGTCTTCACACCGATTCAATTCGGCTTGCGGAACATGCCGTTAGCTGCAGGGGACATCTTGATTGTATGGGTGACAATCGCTTGGTGTATGGTTGTTGTTTGGCCACACTTCAAATGGGTTGCCCTAGCCCAAGTGCCCTATTTTGTGTGGGTGTCTTTGGCGAGCGTTTTGCAACTGTCAATCACATGGATGAACTGGGGTAAAGCATGAGCGATTCCATCATCGCGTAAATCAATCACACGCTGGGAAGCATGGTGCATGGGCCAATAGCATGTGAAGTCGACTTAGTGCCAGACCTAATTATTGAAGAGAACGCGTGGATACCATGAAGAAAAATTTGCAAATGCTGGCCGCGAAGCTGGCCAGTCTTTTTGTTTTCGAAGGTCGAGTTGATAGGAAGAGTTACTTCCTGGCTGGCTTCTTTTTGATGATTTTGAAATACATGGTCGAAGCCAGCGTGATCTATGTGGCGACCGGTTTGAGCTATTCACCGTTGGACTTTGTAAATCCCCTTTTGAGCAGCCGTGTTTACTTTTCGGGCCCCTCGGCTTCTTGGCTTGGTATGGCTTGGATAGTTTGGTCTCTGCCCTTCTTTTGGATCGCGGTGGCAATGAGCATCCGTCGAGCATCGGACATTGGTCTATCCCCTTGGTTCGGGATGGCTATCCTCGTACCGATAATGAATTGGCTAGGTATGTTTTTGATGTCGGTGCTTCCAAGCAAGGAACGGTATCGAGGCAGCTTGGCCACGGAGACGCATAAATCAGATGAAGAACTGCTTGCCGACACCTTTCGAAAGCTGTCGCCTGAATTGTTCCCACCCACTTCGGTTAGGCATCTGTCCAGTAAACCGCCCACCATTGCGACAGCGATGTCTGAATCGGTAGAATTCGAAAAAAAGTCGTACGACGGCGTTTCTGCCGCTGTGCTTGGCATCGGGGCAGGTGCGATGTACGCGATTGCGATGGTATTGTTCAGCGTTTATGCGTTGGGCAGCTACGGTGCAGCCATGTTTTTTGGAACACCCGTCGTCGCTGGAGCAATCGCCTCTTATTTGTACAACCTAAATGGTCCCAAGCCCATCGGACAAACCATTGGTCATGCTTTGCTAACGATCCTTTTCGCCTGTTGTGGATTCCTATGCGTGGGAATCGAGGGGGTGATATGCGTTGCAATGGCATTACCGATCATGGTACCGCTCGGCTTGTTTGGCTCCTTGATTGGAGTTGCGATCGCGATGGCAACGGCCAATCGTCATCGCGACGACTGGTCTGGGATGGCTGGCTGCATGATCGCCCTGCCCATCATCGCGATGGTGGAGCCTCAATGGCAGAGCAGGCCATTATTTGAAGTCATGACTTCGGTCGAGATCCAGGCAACGCCAGAAACGGTTTGGCGTGAGGTGATCGAATTCCCCGAAATCACAACCGAACAAGAATGGTTCTTTGCAATGGGAATTGCGTCTCCTCTCCGTGCCCGGATCGAGGGAGAAGGCGTGGGAGCAATTCGCCATTGCGAGTTTACCACAGGCGCTTTTGTTGAGCCAATAACCGTTTGGAATCCTCCATTTCAACTTGCGTTTGACGTAACGGAACAACCTGACCCGATGGTTGAACTTACCCCTTATCGCCACTTGCACCCACCCCACCTCGAGCATTCCTTTCGGAGTACGAAAGGGGAGTTTCGATTGGTCGATATCGGAAACGACCGAACGCGATTGGAGGGGCGGACATGGTATCAGCTAGAGATCCATCCTCTGGGCTACTGGTCGCTGTGGACCGATTGGATCGTCCATCGGATCCACTTGAGGGTGCTCACGCACATTCAAAAAATTTCCGAGTCGAAATCAAAATAGGTTCTTGCGATTGCAAATATGCGAATCTCATGTTTTCGGAACCTCTCAGCCTGACGATGGAGATCGGCGACCGCGATGGAAGTGGTCGCTGCATACGCATACGACTGGTGCGATACAAATAGGCTAAACTTAAGAACATGACAGCCATTTTAGGGGTTTCAGCTTTCTATCACGATTCGGCAGCAGCCTTAATCGTCGACGGCGAGATTGTATGCGCGGCTCAGGAAGAGCGATTCACTCGCAAGAAGCACGATCATGCGTTCCCAAAACAAGCAAGCGAGTTTTGTCTTCGGTTCGCTGGCCTAACGGCTGATCAACTTGACTACGTTGGGTTTTACGAAAAGCCTTTTACTAAGTTTGAGCGCCTGCTCGAAACCTATTTGGCCTTCGCCCCAGCGGGCTATCGTTCCTTTCGACAATCGCTACCAACTTGGTTGAAACAGAAACTCCATGTGCCAAACCAGATTCGGCGCGGTATTCCAGGCTTTAACAAGCGAATCGTTTTCCTCGATCATCATCAATCTCATGCGGCCAGTGCCTATTATCCGTCACCCTTTGATGAGGCTGCGATTCTGACCGTCGACGGTGTAGGGGAATGGACGACCAGCTGCATTGGATATGGTCACGGTAACAAGCTCAAACTACAGCAAGAGATCCGCTTTCCGCATTCTCTCGGATTGCTTTACTCCGCCTTTACCTACTACACGGGTTTTCGCGTGAACAGCGGTGAATACAAATTGATGGGATTAGCACCCTACGGTGAACCCAAATTCAAGGATCAAATATTGGAACGCGTCGTCGATCTCAAATCGGACGGATCGCTTAGGATGGACATGAGCTATTTCAACTACTGTCAGGGACTTACCATGACAAGCTCAAAGTTCCATCGCCTGTTTGGCGGACCACCGCGACAACCTGAATCAAAAGTCACGCAGCGAGAAATGGACTTGGCTGCTTCCGTACAAGCCGTCACGGAGGAAGTCATGCTGAGGATGGCGCGCCATGCACACCATCTTACTGGCGCAACGAATTTAGTTCTTGCGGGTGGTGTTGCTCTCAATTGCGTCGGGAATGGACGGATTCTGCGCGAGGGTCCGTTCGAACGTATTTGGATACAGCCCGCGGCAGGTGACGCTGGGGGAGCATTGGGAGCCGCCTTGTTCGTTTGGAACCAATTGCTGGATCAACCGCGTTCTGCGAATCCTAACGATAGCCAACGCGGATCGCTGCTTGGCCCAGATTTTAGCGACGAGTCTATTCGCACTGCCCTTGACGACCAGAAAGCAGTTTATCGCGTCTGTGCTAGCGACCAGCAGATTTGTGATGAAGTGGCAATGTTGATTGCAAGCGAACATGTCGTAGGCTGGCATCAAGGGCGCATGGAGTTCGGGCCACGAGCTTTAGGTGCGCGCAGTATTTTCGGTGACGCGCGCAGCCCTAGAATGCAGTCCATGATGAACCAGAAAATCAAGTTCCGAGAGTCCTTTCGGCCGTTCGCGCCCATCGTTCTGCTTGAACATGCATCACGCTATTTTGAGATGAGGCCTGGCGAAGAAAGTCCCTACATGACGATTGTTGCACCTGTGCAAAAAGAACTCCGTTCAGCTGTTGAGGTCAGCGAACACGTTGCCTCCAAATTCTCAACGCAATACTTGCCACGTTCGGAGATTCCGGCGGTAACGCACGTTGACTATTCAGCTCGGATTCAGACGGTAGATCTCAATCGCAATCCGTTGTTGCATCGATTGCTGACGAGATTCAACGAGTTGACAGGATGCCCTGTCATGATCAATACCAGCTTCAATGTTCGCGGCGAACCGATTGTTTGCACCCCAATAGACGCTTACCGTTGTTTTATGGTGACCGACATGGATGCCCTAGCTGTTGGTAGATACCTGCTGCTAAAGTCCGAACAGCCGATGCAAGAAAATCCGAAGAATTGCGATGAATACTTGAAGCAATTCGAACTCGATTGAATTTGCAAAGTACAATCGATTTTGGTTTCCAAAAACTAAGTAGCTTCGTTCGCCAGAACGTACTATGTTCCATCTGGTTGCGAGGCCCATCCTTGCAAAGCGTTCCTCCAGAAAAGATAGTTATCCATTGAATCTAGTCGAAATCAATTGGGCTCCTTCCACCCGGCAGATTCGCCAATTCGGCATCCTGTGTGCTTTCGTATTCCCCGTTTTGGGGTGGCTGACCAAGATTGGTCAGATGGGTTTGTCTTTCTTGTTGGTATTTGGTTTGCTTGTTGCAGTCTTGTCATTTGTATGGCCCATAGGCGTACGGTGGCTCTTCGTAGGATTGGTTTTGGCAGCTGCGCCGGTTGGAATCATTGTTAGCGAACTGGCCATACTACTAATCTTCCTGGGTATCTTTCTGCCAACTAGTTTGGTCTTTAGACTTCGAGGACGAGATGCACTTGGGCTAAAGACGGACAAGTACGCAGCCACTTACTGGCAACCCAAACGGGAACCGACAAAGGTCTCTAGCTACTTTCGACGGTATTAACCAGCACTCTATGACTTCTACGCACTATCGACGATGATAGACTCGAACGACAAAGACGAATTTGAGAAGGCGGGCGAAGAAAGACCGCTGACACTGGTTCAGGAGTTTTTGCATTTCGTTGTGGAAGACAAGAAATGGTGGCTTATTCCCATTCTGCTTTCGTTGGCGTTGATTGGAGTGCTGGTGGTTCTTAGTTCCACTGGAGCGGCTCCGTTTATCTATACTTTATTTTGATAGTCGATAACAACGATCGACGGACAAGAGAACTTGAGTAACTGGAGCCACTTCCGCGTTTTCCTTAATCTTGGAAAGTAGATGAGAGTACCTCGACCTCGACAAAGAATCAAAGTGCCGGTTCGTAAGAAAATCCTTTTTTCTGCCGTGACGACCGTTCTTTTTTTTGCATCGCTCGAGTGCCTGCTAACGCTGTTAGGAGTTGCGCCCCGAACCAACACCGAAGACCCTTTTGTCGGATTTTCAGGACTTTTACCATTGATGGAATTGTCGACCAACGAACAGGGGGAGCAGATACTATCTACCGCCCAAAACAAACGTCATTGGTTCAATGCCCAGTCCTTCCCTAGAATCAAAGGTACGGGCACCAAGCGCATCTTTTGTATGGGCGGATCAACTACCTATGGCCATCCCTATTGGGATTCAACTTCGTTTCCAGGATGGTTGCGAGAGTATCTTCCAATTGTTGATTCCTCCCAAAAATGGGAAGTGATCAACGCCGGCGGAATCAGCTATGCGAGTTATCGTGTAGCTGCCCTCATGGAGGAGTTGGCGCAGTATGAACCGGACCTTTTTGTGGTCTATTCAGTCCACAACGAGTTCTTAGAACGTCGAACATATCAGAATGTGTTTGAAACTTCTTCGCTCCAACTCAATGCTCAAGCGATGTTGGCGCGCAGCCGCACTTGGGCGATAGCGGACCGAATCATCCAACGGGCCGGAAACACGATTGCCCTCCCTTCTCGCAAACCAACCAAGTCGAACCTAGACGTCCTAAATGGCGAGGTGGATGAAATCCTCAATCATACAGTTGGCCCGGTCGATTATCATCGCGATCCGGATTGGCGAGCTAAAGTAATCCATCATTATGAAGCAAACTTGAGACGCATGGTCGCGATTGCACGACGCGCCGGTTCGAAAATTGTTTTCATCACGCCGACCGCTAACGAAAAAAATTGTTCTCCATTCAAAAGTGAACATGATCTCAACATTGCATCGTCCGATCAACAACCCCTACTGATCCTGGAGCAACAGTTGGAAAGTACGAGTACGAGTAGCGGCGCATCGAGGACACTACCAATTCTAGAGGCATTGATCAAAATGGATCCGCTTCATGCCGAGAGTCACTATCGGCTAGGGCATACTTATTACGCAATCGATCGATACCCAGATGCGCAGGTCGCTTTTTCACGGGCCCTGAACGAAGATGTCTGTCCCCTGCGGGCTGTCCAGGAAATAGGAGATGTCCTCGAACGCGTTGCCCGCGATTCACATGTACCAATGGTCCACTTTGAGAACAAACTTCGCCAATTGTGCGAAACAGAATACGGACACATGATTCTAGGTGAGGAGTACTTTCTCGACCACGTGCATCCCACCATTGATGTGAACCGGCGATTGGCCCTTTGGATCATTGAAGAGCTGCAATCGAACAGGATAGTTCACGGAAAACCAGTAGTCAGCAAGAGTCTTGCGGACGAATTAATATTGGTTGAAACGAAGGTTCTCGGTCAAATCGATCAGGAGGCGCAAGCCTTCGCTCTTCGCAATTTGGCAAAGGTCCTACATTGGGCCGGAAAATTCGAGGAAGCGGTTCCTCGGGCGAGAGACGTCCTGAAGATAATCCCAATCGATCTTGAGAGTCGTTTCATTTTGGCCAGATGTTTAAGCAACATGGGCCGAAAAGAGGAGTCGCTCATGGAGTACAATCAACTCTTTGCCAACGGCATGGACTTCCCTCGAGCATATCTCCCTTTCGGCGAGCTACTTGCCGAAACAGCAAGTTTTGAGCGGGCGAAGGCGTATTTGCTAATGGCAGTACTTCACGATCAAAACAGTGCTCGAGCCTATTTTTCGTTGGGTCTAGTACATCTAAGACTAAAGGAGTTCCAATTTGCAGTCGAATCGTTGGAGGAATCCAATCGACTTGATGCGGACGACGCACAAACGCTTTTTCTTTTAGCGCAGGCCAAGGCTGGCATTGGAAACCAAACCGAGGCAATTTCATTGTTTGAAAGGGTACTTTCGAAGGGCGTTCGCGGCGCTAGCATACATTATGAATATGGGCTGTCTCTGTTGGAGGCCAATCAACATGCAAGAGCCATCCAGCAATTTGAAAAAGCACTTGAAATCGCCCCAGACTGGGAAGAGGTTCGCGAGAAAGTGAAAATGCTCTCAAAAGCCTACATCATGTTTGGACCTCGCAACGAATGATATTTCTATGAGCCTCATCGCAAAACTGTCTATCCTTTATTTCATGATGCTACTCGTTTTCTACGGCGTTCCCCTGCGCGCGGAGACCATGTGGAGGGTGGGTGCCGCATCGGTCGCGATGCAAGCCGAGGACTCCATGGTTATTGGAGGCGGCATTGGGCCAGGATTCGTGCAAGGGCAAGAAGGACTCCTCCAAGCGACTTCGATTGTCATTCGTGGAGACAAACCATTGTGCCTGATCGCTGCGGATGTATTGATGATGCATCGCGATTGGTTAGACCAAGTTGCAAAGGGGATCGAGATCGAATGTGGCATTCCATTCGAAAACATTTTGATCAATGCAAGTCACACGCACCACGCACCATCCACCGTCACCATCCACGGATATGCCCAAGACGATGAGTTTTGCCGACGAACCGTGAAAGCCATGGTAGGTTCTGCGAAACTAGCCAACGATCGAGCTTTGATGAATGATAGTTGTGGAGGATTTTATCGTCTTGGACAAGAAGCGACGGTCGGACAAAATAGTCGACAACGCTTGAAAGACGGTAAGATCTATTGGATTGGACCACGCGATGACTTTGTCCGCCCTACAGATCCTTTTGATGTTGACTTGCCGGTAGTCGCATTCAAAAAAGCGGACGGCTCAAACGTCGCAATGCTGTTCAACCATTCCACACACTGCATTGGAACTCGAACAGGCAAACGCTCTCCGGGGTTTTATGGACTTGCTGCACAGGAGTTGGCTGAACAATACAAAGTGCCAGTGGCATTTTTCTCGGGGGCAGCCGGTTCCACGCACAATTTAGGACTTCCGTGTGACGAAATGGTGACTCGCATCAAGTCGGCTTTTGAGGAAACATTGTTGAAAGCAGTTCCCATGCAGTCGACGAAATTGACGTCGATCAAACGCGAGCTAGCTTTCCAGATGCGTACCTTTGACGAACTAGCCGAGGATCAGGCAGTCAGTGAATACTGTCGCAAATACGCTTCACAAGGGGCTGAATCGATCATCAACGTATTTCGCAATAGTCGCATGAAGCTAAAGCCAACACAGGGTGAAACACGAACGATGTGGCTTCAAGCTATACAGATCGGAGATGTGTATGTAGTGGGGGTACCTGCAGAGTTTTTTACCGTTCTTGGATTGGAAATCAAACGTCGAAGTCCGTTTCGGAACACATTCGTGTTCGCTCTATCGAATGACTATGTCGGCTACTTGCCGAGTCGAGAAGGGTTCAAGAATGGCGGCTATCAAACGTGGACGGGTTTGCACAGCTTTTCAGAGATTGGGACAGGCGAGAAAGTGGTCGAAAAGTGCTTGGAGCTTTTAAATGAACTGAAATGATCTTCGGACGTTTAATCGCGATTATCGTTTCGAACGTGATATATTGGTGCTCTGATTATCTTACAAGTACTCAACGAGGAGGCTGGGCGTGAAATTATTCTGCATTCTATTTCTTGGTCTATTGCTATCGCCCTCTAACGTGGCAGCCCAGAACGCGGTTATTGGTCAAAACGCTGGGATAGGCGTACCGACTAAACGTTTTCTCTACGTCGTCACTCCGGGAATCCGAGACTACTTGCAATACGGTGGCGCTGGGATACTGGTGTTCGATATGGATGACAACCACCGGTTCGTCAAACGTATCGAAACGGCAGCGAGCACCGAAGAGAAACCTCGCAACATCAAGGGGGTTTGTGCAAGTGCGACAACTAATCGACTTTACTTTACGACCCCCGAAAAGCTCTATTGCGTCGATCTCGACACTGAAAAAACACTTTGGGAGGTAACTCCTCCGAATGGGTGCGACCGCATGTCGATACTTCCCAACGGAAAAACACTGTACGTTCCGTCCTTCGAAAAAGACACTTGGAATGTCATCGATGCCGAAACAGGTAAGTCAATTACAGACATTGAAACCAACAGTGGAGCCCACAACACGGTCGTCTCGCGCGATGGATCGCGAATGTACATGGGCGGTCTTAAGTCCTCCAAATTGTTCGTCGCGAATACGTTGACGCACCAGGTGGTTCAGCAAGTTGGTCCGTTCAGCGGAGCCATTCGCCCTTTCACGGTCAATGCGGCTCGAACTCGAGCCTATATTTGCGTCAATGAGTTGCTCGGCTTTGAGATTGGCGACCTAACCTCTGGAAAGAAGCTACATCGCGTTGAAGTCAGTGGATTCAAACCGGGAGCTGTCAAGCGACATGGGTGCCCTAGCCACGGCATCGGGTTGACACCCGACGAGCGGGAAGTTTGGGTCGTCGATGCAGCCAATGAACATGTTCACATTTTCGATAACACAATATCCCCTCCTAAGCAGACGCAGAGCATTAGGCTTCGCGAACAACCAGGATGGATCACTTTTAGCATTGATGGCTCCTATGCTTATCCGTCTACTGGCGAAGTGATCAATACGATGAGCAAAAAGATTATTTGCCTGCTGACGGATGAAATGGGGCGAGAAGTTCACAGTGAAAAGATGCTTGAGATCCACAAGATGGGGAGTCAGGCCACGATCGTCGGCGATCAGTTCGGGGTTGGACGAGCACTTGGTCACGGCAATTGATTTGCCAAATAAAGCGACTATCAATCCATT
>JANLUJ010000993.1:0-1255 GCA_031363425.1 Pirellula sp. | reverse complement strand
CAATTCCCTCGCTTGCGCGTCGGGCTTGTATTTTATTGGCAAATCGCATTGCTAAGACAATAGTGCGCGACTTCAAAAGCCGCGTACTAGGTGTCGACACCAGAACTATTGGGTGCAAGCGGTACTTTGTTTTGTTTGGTTTCGGTCTTTTCACGCCAAGGTTCTTTTTTGCGATAGCTTTCAAGTTCAGCTTCCAATTGCTCCAATTGAGGCTCGTGGCTTTCTCGACCAAGCTCAACCGCTTTTTCCGACCATTCCACTGCCTTGTCGAATTGACCCGTCTCGGCGTAGGCAGCGGCTAGGGTGCTTAGAATATGTGGCCTCTTGTATTCGGTCAGCATACATGCTTCCAAACCTAGCTCCAATGCACGCTTTCCGTCTCGGACGTCAGGTACGAGGCTGGTCGAAAGCGTCCATGACAAGTTGTTTAAGATGTCAGACCGTTCCTTGTCGTTTTCTTTTGGCAGAATTTCCAGTGCTTTCTCAAAATCGGATATTGCCTTGGAATAGTCCTTCATGGCTAGCAGCGTGTCCCCTCGCAGAGAATAGGCCAACCAATACTCCGAATCGTGCTTGATTATTTGACTGAATACTTTGATCGCTTCGTTTTGACGGTCATCCAATGAATAGAGTAGTCCAAGTTCCAATAGCAGTTCCAGATTTGGCTCTTCCTTGGGTTGATTCTTTACAATCAGACGCATGTCTGCGATCGCGTCGCCGTACCGTTTCTGTTCCCGTGCGATGGTCGCTCGCAAAAGAATCGAACCGAGCTTGTCCGGTGCCAGTTCGATGGCTGTGTCGACATCCTTTCGCGCCGCTTCGAGATCTTTGGCATCCATGGCGACTTTTGCTCGCGTCAACAATCCGTCGATGTCATTTTTTGCCAGATCTAGGGCTCGGTCCAGATCCGCTTTTGCCAAGGCTGGTTCCTTGTTCAACGCGTGAACTTTTCCTCGCATCTTCAATAACGCCGCAGAATTGGGAAGAAGCTTTAATTTGTCATTTAGTAACCCCAGGGCATCCTTGAAACGATCTGGGGTCGATGCCAATAGTTCTGCAGTGCTTTGTATGATGAGTTCATTTTCGGGGTTCGAGTCAAGCACTTTTTGAAAGAACTCCAACGCCTCATCCGATTGGTCGTCCCGAGCCATGCTTTGCACCAGTATCGCAATGCCGGCTTGGTTGTTTGGGTTGTAGTTGATAGATTTCTTCAAGTCGGAAATAGCATCATCGGAATCGGGTTGCAAACCTGCTC
>JANLUJ010000986.1:0-2673 GCA_031363425.1 Pirellula sp. | reverse complement strand
AGCGCATTTTGCCAGTTGCGTCTATTTCTCTCTGTTTCATTGTTTCCTCCTTTGGCCCGTTTGCTTGCTGCCTGTTATAAAGTTCTTGTTTGATTTCTCGCCGCCTGCTGCAGCCAGTCGATGACCTTTGGGCGCGCTTCGGTGAGGTTCTTGTACTCAGCAGCTGCAGGCGACATAGTGGATAACACTTCCTCTAGCCGGGCGGCCGCTTGGGAATTCTCCAACAGTCGGGCCAGTGGATAAGGATCGACCCGAATCCCGAATAGAATGCTGCCACAACTGGGGAGCTTTAGAAGCAATTGGTGTTCCAGTCGAATCCAAAACTCAGTGGGAGTGATGGTCGCGTCCAGTTTGCGAATGGCCTGAGATGGGTGGTGATTTAGATGTGAATCACGACTATAGTTTGTATTTTCGCGTACCCAGACTACTCCGGGAATTTGCGAGGAAAATAGTGACTCAATTTTCCTCGCTAGCATCTCGTTTAGCCCCGGAACCGGCATGTGAATTTCAAGCATGGGCTTACCAAGTTTTTCTCGCAAGGCCCAAGAGCTCGGAAAACAAACAACTCCCCCGATCAAACGGTGCGTGCCGTGATCGTCTGGGTGCATCCATGCGAAATCAGGCTCCCAAGCGCGGCCGAGCGAGAGCAATTGCTCGTGCGGCGACGCATCATGGTCTATGACCGCGCCGAGCGTTCGGGCTAACTGCACAGTCTCGTGCAATGCGGGCTCTGCTTCGGGCAGCAACGCGGCGTATTTTTCTGGATCATCTGCCAACCACCGGGCGCGTTCTGCACGCACGGAATCGGCGACATCGCGGTTGTTAAAAAAGTTTACCGCGTTGCCACGACGCAAACCCATATTCCAACGATGATCGCCGCGAGGAAAGATCCTGCTCCAGTCGGGTTCAGGTTTTGGCGAGGTTATTTTGTAATTCATGATTCAAAAGTCTCCCTTCTGATGTTGATCGGCAGTTGACAAGGTGTTCTCAATTGAAAGTGATGTATAGGGGACAAGTGCGCCGCAAGCGATGACCCACCAAGCCCTGCTGTTAGTTTGCTTGACCCACTGCAGGACTTTTCTCCTTGTCAACATTTTCGCCGGGTTTCAGGGCCGTGGCTACGTCCCACAAGATCACGCCAATGGGAGACGCCGTGGCCAGCGTCTTGCCGTCGGTCGAGAAGGCCAACGACGAAATATATCCCTCTACACCCATAATATATTTCTCAACACCCAATCCATCAGCACCCACACGAAGGACAACCGGCTCCTGGCTGCCGTCCACTTTCCAAAACAGCACTTCATGTTTGCGGGCCACCGCCAACGTCTTACCGTCGTGCGAGAACGCACAGACGGCCGGTGCGTATGGGTTCCCTTGGAGTTTGGGCGTGCTGGCGCGCTGCTTGCCCGTGGCCAGGTCCCATATCCGCACGGGCTCGTTATTCCAACCCGCGGAAGCGAGCGTGGATCCGTCTGGGCTAAAGGCTAAGGATGTGATTGTGTCGCCGGCATCTTCTAGAGAGACCGAGGGTTGACCGCTCGCAACATCCCACACGTGGATTTCTCCATGAGGATGGGGATAAGGACCACCACCGCCCCCTGCCACGAGCTTCCCATCCGGGGAGAAGGCAACACACTGAAGTTCACTTTGTCCGCGGAGGGTAAACAGTTCCCTGCCATCTGCAATACTCCAGAGCTTCACTGATCGCATCGGCGGCAATTTCTCGTATGCCCAACCCACCGAAGCAATCGTGTTGCCATCGGCAGAGATCGCAATCGCCTGAAAGTCGGTTCCACCCCAAGAGGAATGGCCAGTGAGAATGGTTTGCTGGTCGTCGGATGCAATGTCCCAAACCGTCATCTCGCCGGCTTTAGGACCTCCAGCTAGAATTTTGCCAGTCGGCCCAAACGCCATTTTGCCATTCGTCCAAGACGCGGGATAGAGTGCGAAACCGAGGCTCTTTCGGTCCCGCCCGGTGCTAAGGTCCCAAAGCTTGATCGTGTTTTGTTCGGGTGTGGCCAAGGTCTTAGCATCTGGCGAGATCACCCAGGGCACGGTTGCGCCTGCAAACGGACCAACGATAAGGAGTGCTCGCACTGCCGGCGTTGCGTCGAGGATTTTCCGCAAACCAACCTCTCTGGACTTGAGTTCACTCTTTAAGGGAGCCTCCGCCACGACCTGTTTGAGATGCTCCTTTTGCGCGGCAGTCAGTCCCTGTTCGATTTGGTGGTCCGCTGCATCTCGCAATGTGGCAATCCTCAGCAGTTCCGGATCTACCTTGACAAGGTCATTCGCCCTTTTTGTCAGCATGTCGCTGTCTGCATCATAATCTGATTCGATGGCTTGTTTGAATCGTGTCGAATAAGCCTGGCGATGCTCTTGCGCAATTCGGACTTGCTCTTTCTGCTCCGCGCTCAGCTCAATTTCGGCCGCGATCTCCGAACGGAAAATAGAGCGAAATTCCTCTCGTGGGCTAAGACTCTGCGTTCCACGCGGCATTTCCGGAGGACGGAGCCATACCACGCCGCGCAAGGGCGTTGCGGCCTCGATGGGAGCGGTCTCAGTAACCGATCCCTCGGCGGCCCATTTCGTCATTGGCTGGGCTGCGGCACCCTTGCCACCTGACGAGGATTCTTGAGGCAAATTCACGCTTGCATTCTGCGAGCAACCAAC
>JANLUJ010000974.1:0-3711 GCA_031363425.1 Pirellula sp. | reverse complement strand
TTCAAGTATCAGCCGTTAAGGCTCCTGGCTACGGCGATCGCCGCAAAGCCATGATGGAAGATATCGGAATCTTGACCAATGCCACTCCAGTCTTTGAAGCACTGGGAAAGAAATTGGAAACCTTGACTTTGGCTGACCTTGGCCGGGCCAAGAAGGTGATCATCGACAAGGATAACACGACGATTATTGAAGGTGGCGGCAAAGCCAGCGATATCAAGTCGCGAATCGACCAGATTCGACGTGAAATCGAGAATACCTCCAGCGATTACGATCGCGAAAAGTTGGAAGAACGCTTGGCCAAGCTGGCCGGTGGCGTTGCTAAGGTCAACGTCGGGGCCGCGACGGAGAGCGAAATGAAGGAAAAGAAAGCTCGCGTTGAAGATGCATTGCACGCAACTCGCGCTGCGATCGAAGAAGGCATTCTGCCAGGTGGTGGAGTTGCACTTCTGCGAGCAGCGACTCAAGTTGCGCCAGCTGAAACGCTGACCACTGACGAAGTCACCGGTTACAACATTGTATTGCGTGCATGCCGCGCACCCTTGACAATGATTGCTGCCAATGCAGGACAAGATGGCGGTATTGTTTGTTCCAAGGTTGCTGAATCCAAAGGAAACAACGGTTACAATGCACTTACTAATGTCTACGAAGACTTGGTCAAGGCTGGCGTGATCGATCCGACCAAGGTTACTCGAACCGCATTGAGCAATGCTGCATCCGTTGCAACGCTGCTATTGACAAGCGATGCATTGATTGCTGAAAAGCCGAAACATGACCATGGCAAGAAGCCAGCGGGTGGCCACGGCGGCGACTACGACATGTACTAAGACGTCAGTATCGTAGGTTCGGCTGTCCTCAGCCGAACACACACATAGATGTGCAAAAGAAAACCTCGGTGCGGAACCGAGGTTTTTTTGTTTCCGAAATGGTGGGATTCAAAAATACCGCAGGCTTGTCCTGCTGGACAATTGTGCTTTCAGGCTAAACAATCAAAATACCGCAGGCTTGTCCTGCTGGATTATTATGTTTTCAGGCTAAATAACGCATAGCGAACAATCCATGAGCAAAACCCACGAAGTCCGCCCGGGCCAATCCATCGAATTGCTCAAAGAGCTGCATATCTTGACTCGCGATGGCAAGATGAACCAAGACAGCCGGCGCAAGTTGAAACAGGTGTACCACCTCTTTCAATTCATAGAACCTCTTCTCGTAGAGGCCCTAAACGAGCATGCAGACGTAACGCTTGTGGATCATGGTGCGGGCAAATCATACCTAGGCTTCCTCCTCTACGATCTATTTTTTAAGGAGTCAGCCAAACGAGGCAAAATATGGGGTATTGAGACCCGGGAAGAATTGGTGGCCAAGTCCAGTGAATTGGCTATACGGCTTGGGTTTCAGGGCATGTCGTTCCTCAATCAATCGGTAGTCGAGTCGCTTCAATCGAGTCAGTTTCCAGAGCGAATTGATCTCGTCACGGCCTTGCACGCTTGCGATACCGCTACGGATGACGCCATCCGCTTTGCCATTCAAAAGCGGGCAAAACACATTGTGCTGGTTCCCTGTTGTCAGGCTGAAGTTGCAAGCGTGCTTTCCAAAAAAAAATGCAAGCAAAGCAGCAAGGACGTTATCTCGGAACTTTGGCGTTACCCTCTCCATACACGCGAGTTTGGAAGCCAAATCACCAACGTACTTCGGTGCCTGCAACTTGAATCGCATGGCTATCAAGTCCGAGTAACAGAGCTTGTCGGATGGGAACATTCGCTAAAGAATGAACTGATCATTGCGAATTACAAAAACGTTTCCCGCGAGCTTCCATCGCAAAAGCTTGCTGAATTACTTGAATTGCTTGGACTAGAAGAGATGTCAGAGCGTTTTTGTTGACTTGAAAATTTGATGCAGGCAAACTGAGTCGCCGGCAAACTCAGTTACTGTGACGACAATGCATGCCTCCGAGCGACACGACTGACGGATTTTATGGGTCGTATTGATTAGTGCGGCTAAGGCTTGCGTCAATCGTTGAATTCGAGGTCAATCATGGACTTTTTGGCCATCTGGATTAGACTCGACAGCCTCGACCCACTTTCCATTGAACGCGGTTTTTGCTGTTGGTGAAATCAATATGAACCCAACTTTTTCACGTCGACAATCCAGAGCTTCCTTTGCTGATGTGTGCACCTTAGAGTCACTTTTTCGACATAAAGTGATTGCGTTTGGGATTTTCTGCTTGGGAGTGGCCGCGACGGTGGCCTTTTTGTTTGGCCGTGATCGATCGTTCGAGTCAACGTCCCGGATGTATATTCGTACTGGCCGGGAATCTGTGGCGGATGCGTCAACGACAGTGACTGGTCAGACAGTCCCAATCAGCGACGCGCAGAAACGGGAAATGCAGTCGGTACAGGATATTTTGCGCAGCAACGTGATGCATGAGACCATTCTAGAAAAAGTAGGTGTCGATCAAATCCTGGATTTTTCAGATGAGTTTACTGAGCGCAATGCGCCATCGCCCCTGGTGAAGACGCTGAAGGAAAAACTTTCAACGTTGAAAACGCTTCTGGCTACCGTTCGACTGGCGGATCCGGAGAACCCACGGGCAAAAGCGATCGAATTCTTGCAGAAGCACATCAAGGTATATGCCGAAGAGAATTCCAACATCGCTTCGATTCGAGTCCTGTCCGAGTCACCGAAACTATCGAAGAAAATTGGCGAGGTCATGCTCGACCGATTTCGCGAATTGCATCGCGATGCACACCGAGCTCCGGGGGAGTTCGGCTTCTTCACGCAACAGCTTGAGTTGGTGAAGAAGAATTTGGATGAAGCGATGTGCAAGATGCGTGATTCAAAAAACGCTGCAGGATTCTCGTCGATCGCCGATCAAAAAATGGTTTTGACAGAGCGCATGAAGGGAATCGACGTGGGCATTCTTTCATCGATGAGCGACATGAAAGGGACTGAGGCCAAAATCGATGAGATGCAGAATTCACTGGATGTTTTGCCTGAGCGCGTGGTTTCAACCGAGGTGGATGGACTCACGAATACGTCCAAGGATGATATGCGGGGTAGGCTTTACGAATTGCAAATGCAACATGCGGATCTACTTGCAAAATACACATCAACTAACCCGTTGGTGATATCAAAGAAAAAGCAGTTGGCGGATGCTCAAAAGCTATACAGCAATGAACAGGTAGCGCCGCAAAAAACAACTGCGATGAACTCGACTCGACAGGAAGTGAAAGTACAACATCTACTTTCCAAAGCCGAGGGGGCAGGCGTCGCCGCCCGTGTGCATGAGCTTGAGAAACAGCGTGAGATGGTTCTCGAAGAGATTCGCGAAGTGAATCGCAAGGAGTTGGAACTTACGTCGCTTCAACGCGAAATTGACATGCTGGATACGAAGTACCGAAAATACTCTGAGAGTCTCGAACAAGCTCGCATTGATGAAGCGCTACAAAGGGACAATCTTTCGAGCATCAACGTCATTCAGCCCCCTTCGTTCAACGATGACCCAATCGACCTTAGCAACACCATCGTAGCCATAGCGGGTTTTTTGGGTTCGTTTTTGGCTGCGATTGGAATTGCTTTTGCTTGTCGCTACCTGCGCAATGATTTGTCAACAACGGAAGACGTGGAACGCGAACTGGGTATTCCTGTACTGGGTACAATTCCCGCAGCCCGACAAAAGAAAGTTCAATTCAATTAACATCGAATTTGCAACAC
>JANLUJ010000957.1:0-2481 GCA_031363425.1 Pirellula sp. | reverse complement strand
AATACCCACCGGATAACAACTACCCATTTTTGAGGAGCCCGCCAAATGTCTAAAATTAGTCGTCGTGGATTTGTAAAAGGAGCGGCCGTCGGAAGTGCCGCTTTCATGATTTCCGGAACAAAGGCATCCGGTCGAATCATTGGCGCCAATGATAGGGTTCGCATTGGAGTCGTCGGAACCAATGGACGTGGCCCAAGTCATATCGATGGTTGGTTAGGTCAGTCCAATGTTGAGATCGCTTATTTGGTTGATGTGGACAGGGATATTTTGGCCAAGCGTCTGAAAGCGGTTCATGAGAGGACCGAGGGCAAGTTTGCGACCGAGGGGATTTCGGATGTTCGCAAGGCCCTCGAAGATAAGTCACTGGATGCCATTTCCGTCGCTACCCCCAACCACTGGCATTCACTCATGACGATTTGGGGCGCTCAGGCAGGGAAACATGTATATGTCGAAAAGCCGATGAGCCATGACGTCGTCGAGGGAAGAGTTGCTTGGGAGGCGCAAAAGAAATACAACGTTGTGGTGCAACATGGAACTCAAAACCGCAGCGATGCTAAGCGAGCTGGTTTGCATGAAGCTATTCACGCTGGCGAATTTGGCAAGCTCAAGATCTCCTATGGTTACTGCTGCAAACCACGTGGCTCGATTGGATTCAAGGAACCCTCAGATCCACCTGCGAAATTGGACTGGAATCTATGGAAGGGGCCCGCTGTCATTGACCAGTACCACGAAAACTTCGTCCACTACAACTGGCACTGGTTCTGGCAAACAGGAAACGGTGATCTAAACAATCAAGGCACGCACCAATTGGACATTGCTCGTTGGGCACTAGATAAAGATCAAACCCATCCGGTTCGCACCATGGCAATAGGAGGGCGTTTCAAATGGGACGATCAAGGCGCAACGCCAAACACCATGTTTGCCATGGCGGAATACCCAAATGGACAGCACGTCTTCTTCAATGTTCGCAACGTGGCATACGATGGCTATCAGACGCAGGTCGAAAACGAATATTATTTTGAAGATGGCGGAAAGATCATCAATTACAAGTATTTTCCCAAGGGTAGTACCGAAGGCCAACCGCTTGAGATCGCCAAAGGAAAAGTGACTCCCGGTGGAAACTTTGGCGCATTCATCGCTGCGATTCGCGCTGGCGATCCCAACATGGCTAATGGAAACGCCATGGATGCGCACTACGGTTGCGTGCTCGGGCACTTGATGAACAACTCTTACCGTTTGGGGAGCAAGGTTCCGTTCAATGCAAAGGCCGGAAAGTTCGGTGACAATAAAGATGCTTCGGAGCACTTCCTACGACTTCATGAAATTATGCACAAGGGTGTCGGTATCCCAGAGGACAAAGCTGAATACGTCCTTGGTCCCACTTTGACGTTTAATCCAGAAACGGAAAGACATACTGGCGATTGGGCTGACAAGGCCAATGTCCTACTCAAAGATCCAAACAACCCAGGCTTCCAAATTCCATCCGTAAAAGACGTTTAGTCCTAGCCCAACAAGGTCACTGAGCTACCGTAGGTCGCACCTGCCGGGTGCGACTCTGCAGCAATGACTAAAATGCTTCACAACATCGCTATCGGTTCGTGTACCACTCGAAGTCTTAACAAACAACTCAAATCAGGAATCATAATGAGCGCAAAGGTTTTAATCACGGGCATGTTTGTTGTCGCTGTTTCCATCGCTAATCTTGGGCTTGGAGCAGACACCGTCAAACTTGTCCGAACCGACGATGTGATTGCTGTGACGCTTAGTGGTAAAGACTTCACCTCGTATGTTTTCGGCAAGAGCTGGCCCAAACCCTATTTCTTTCCAGTGAAGGCGGCGGACAACGCGTTGATCACTCGACCCATCGTTGGCGAGAACTACAAAGGCGATCACCCTCATCACAAGGGGATCTGGGTTTCGGTCGATGAAGTCAACAAGATTAAGTTTTGGGCCGAAAGAGGCAAAATAGAAAATAGAGGAGTCGAGCTTGTTGTTCCCGAGGGAAATCCGGCCATCATGCGGGTTACCAATCACTGGCTCGATGAAAAAGGTGGCGACTTGATGATCGAGTCCACGACCATTTCGATCTTCTCGAATCGCTTGCTCGCCTACGACATCCAATTCAAGATGGTTGGCGGAGACGTGAATTTTCAAGACACGAAAGAAGGGTTGTTCGGCTTTCGCCTGGCCGAATCACAACGCGAAGATAAGGGAGCAGGCAAGGTGACCAATGCCGATGGAAAACAAGGAACAAAAGAATGTTGGGGGCAGCGATCCGCGTGGGTTGACTACACTGGACCTGTTGACGGCAAGCCATATGGTGTGACCATTTTTGATCATCCAGGGAATTTTCGCCCAAGCCGGTACCATGTTCGCGACTATGGGCTGTTCTCGATAAGTCCCTTCGGTGAGTCCGCCTACACAAACGGCAAGGAGCCAGCTGTCCACGACATCTTCAAAAAGGACAGCACGCTGCGATTG
>JANLUJ010000932.1:0-3170 GCA_031363425.1 Pirellula sp. | reverse complement strand
GTTGCCTTTATTCATTGGCAGTGGTTGCTCTGCATTGATCTATGAAATTGTTTGGTTTCAGTCCTTGCAAATGGTAGTCGGTGCATCGGCTATTTCCTTAGCCGTGCTGTTGACCATCTTTATGGGCGGAATGTGCCTTGGAAGCTTGCTTTATCCCAAGTTGGTTCCCACAAGATGGCATCCGCTAGGCGTCTATGCCACGCTTGAGTTTCTGATTGGCATCCTTGCCATCGCATTGCTGTATACCATGCCGTACATCGAACATTTTTATGTCCAACGCGTTGGGTCAGGAAACACGGGAGTTCTGTTACGGGCTGTTGTTGCTGGCGCATGCCTGCTGCCTCCGACCCTGCTCATGGGAGCCACGCTGCCAGCTATCGCACGCTGGTTTGAAAACAATCAACAAGGTACTGCAAGGATAGGTATGTTTTATAGCGCCAACATTGTCGGTGCCGTCGTCGGTTGCTTGGCTGCTGCTTTTTTTCTCCTTCGACTTTACGATGTTGTGATTGCGACAACTGTTGCTGTTACGATTAACTTTGTCGTAGCCATGGCGGGATGGGCTATGAGTTTGACAATGCCCAACCATTTGGTCAGCGAGTTGGAACCACAAACAACAGCCTCCTCTAGTAGCCATGGCTGGTCTACATCGCACCTTGCAATTGCTCTTTCAGGTTTTTCTGCACTAGGCGCGGAGGTGGTATGGACCCGCGAGTTGTCACTGCTACTTGGGGCGTCGGTTTACACATTTTCGTTGATTCTTGCGGTGTTTCTAATCGGACTTGGGATAGGAAGTGGTCTCGGCGCAGCCTGGGCTCGCAACCATCGGCAGCCCGGTATTGCATTCGCATGGTGCCAACTAGGAGCCGCCTTGAGCGCCGCCTGGGCGGCTTGGATGATGGCTAGTTCGTTGCCCTACTGGCCAATTGATCCATCGCTGTCTACGAGTCCATGGTTTGGGTTTCAGCTGGATATGGCGCGCGTGATGTGGTGCGTGTTTCCTGCCGCTTTGTGTTGGGGGACGAGCTTTCCGCTGGCCCTAGCAAATGCATCGCGAGGCGAAGATCCAGCAAAGTTGGTCGCTAGTGTCTATGCGGCCAATACGTTGGGTGCTATTTTCGGTGCACTGCTTTTTACTTGGATCGCTATCCCCAAATTCGGAATTCAGCAAGCGCAACAGTTTCTCGTTTGCGGGCCGCTCCTATCGACGTTCCTACTGCTCTTGTTCCCGGAAAAATCACAAATCGTGTCTTCCTTTCAACGAGCCGCAATTGCTATCGGACTGATCGCAAGCCTCCTCGCTGTGGCTTTCTTACCAGCTCCGCCATTGGGCTTAGCAGCCTACGGACGATATTTGGTCACATGGAATGAAGAGCCAAGTTATCTGTATGCGAAAGACGGCCTGAGTGCATCGATTGCGGTTTCGGAATTTGAAAACGGTTTTCGAAACTTTCACGTGAGCGGCAAAGTGGTCGCTTCCAGTGAACCACAAGATATGCGACTTCAGAGAATGCTGGGTCACCTCCCAGCCTTGATCTGCAAAGAGCCCAAGAGTGTCTTGATAGTAGGTTGTGGAGCGGCCGTCACGGCTGGAACTTTTGTGGTGCATCCGTCGATCGAACGCATCGTGATTTGCGAAATTGAACCGCTGATTCCCCAGGCCGCGAGTGAATACTTCGCACACGAGAACCAAAACGTAATCAAGGATCCGAGGGTAGAAATCATCCTTGACGATGCGCGGCATTTTATGTTGGTTACCAAGGAAAAATTCGATATCATAACGTCGGACCCTATCCATCCCTGGGTAAAAGGAGCCGCGGCGCTCTACACTAAAGAGTATTTTGATTTGTGCCAGGAACACCTCAAACCCGGCGGTGTTATTACCCAATGGGTTCCTCTATACGAATCTAGCTTGCCCGCAGTGAAAAGCGAGGTCGCGACGTTTTTTGCGTCGTTTCCTCATGGGTCACTCTGGTGCAACGACTCTGACGAGAATGGCTACGACATGGTAATGTTGGCCCAGGACAATTCACTCCCTATCGATATGGACGCGCTCGAAGCTCGGATGGCGCGAGAAGATCACTCACGCGTTGTACAATCACTTTCCGAAGTGCAAATGGGGTCCATGATTTCTTTGGTTCGTTGCTATGCGGGTCGCAACACAGACTTGGCCGACTGGCTCGCGGACGCAGTCGTAAACACAGACCGCAATCTGCGGCTTCAGTATCTTGCAGGATGGGCTCTCAACTCGAGGAGAGCGGCTGAAATCCGCGACAGCTTCCGTACATTTGCTCAATTCCCCACAGGTTTATTGATCGGAAAAAGTACGTCCATTGCAGCAATCCAATTTATTTTGGAAAAGTCGCGAAACAAAGCGAAACGCTGATTCATGATCGCAATTACTCATGTGCCTTCATTGCGTCTTGAGCAATGCGAATTGACTCATTTGAGCCGAACATCCATCAACATCGAATTGGCTCGCGCGCAACATGCCAATTACTGTGCTGCACTTACGTCGGCGGGATGCTCCGTTCAAAACAATGACTTCAACCGAGAATTTCCGGATGCTGCATTTGTCGAAGACATTGCCGTCGTGCTCGATGAACTAATCATCCTCGGGGCGATGGGAGTCCAATCGCGCGAACCGGAAATGGCGGGATGGAAACAACGACTGAGCGAATTCAGAACGCTAGTCGAACTGCCTTCCGGAGCGAAGCTCGAAGGAGGTGATGTACTACGGGTCGGCAGGGATTTGCTAATTGGGATTTCAACACGCACCAACGCCATTGCCATCGAGGCGGTGACAAAGTTGGTGAAAAGACTTGGTTACTTAGTACATGCTGTCCCAGTAGTTGGCTGTTTGCATCTAAAAACCGCTTGTACCGCGATCGACGAAGACACCTTGCTTCTCAATCCAAATTGGATCGATTGCGAGCGACTTTTGCACAAGAAGATGGTTATTGCAGCAGATTCGTGGGGAGCCAACGTGATTCGATTGCCAGACCAGCTACTTACAAATTCCCAAAATACTGCCACGATCAATCAATTGGAACTCCTCGGCTTCTCGGTAACTCCTGTCGATCTAAGTGAATTTGCAAAAGCCGAGGCCGGTGCAACTTGCCTTAGCCTGTTGATCTAGTTTCAACGAAACGAAGAACGCTGATTTCACA
>JANLUJ010000400.1:0-3103 GCA_031363425.1 Pirellula sp. | reverse complement strand
AACTTCCGATTTGGTGTAGTTAGCACGGATCCATTCGGCCCGCTCATCGACTGGGTTTTGTGCAATCGATAACTGCGGAAAGGAAATGCAACAAAGGATACAAAGGGCATTGATTAGTAGCCAAGGAAATCGTGTCATCGGGTTTTTGACTCTAGGTTGGATAGCGTGGGAACGGAATAAGCCGAATGGAATCTGAGAGTGGGTGAGGCGATTGTATTCGAATTCCCATCACATCGATCATCTGCCGAGTAGGTTTCGGACAAAGAAGTCATGCATCTTGCGTTGTCCATAGGCTCCCCCCATTCCATGGCCTGCATTAGGGACAACCAATAGATCGAAATCCTTGTTGGCTTTGATTAGCTTGTCCGCGAAACGCATTGTGGACTCAGGCGGAACGTTGGTGTCCATTTCGCCAACAATCAGCAAAAGCTTGCCAGCTAAGCGATGGGCGTTGTCGATATTCGAGGACTCGCTGTAATGTGGACCAACGGGATAACCCATCCATTGTTCATTCCAAGACGCCTTGTCCATTCGATTGTCATGACATCCGCAGGCGGCGACCGCCACCTTGTAGAATTCAGGATGAAACAACACAGCTGCAGCTGCGTTCTGTCCACCTGCGGAGGTGCCGTAGATTCCGACTCGCGAAATATCCATCTCCGGAAATCTCGCGGCCGCTGCTTTCATCCAAAGAATGCGATCTTCGAATCCAGCGTCTTTCACATTGTGCCAGCAAACATCGTGAAAGGCCTTGGATCGATTGGCCGTTCCCATCCCATCAATCTTAACGACGATGAATCCAAGTTCGGTAAGTGAATCGTATCGATGGCTCGGGCTGAAGGACTTGGGCACATGCGAACCGTGTGGACCGGCATAAATATCCTCGATGACCGGATACGATTTTGTAGGATCGTGGTTGCGAGGTAACGAAACAAAACCCCAAATGTCGGTCTTTCCATCTCGACCTTTGGCTGACAATACTCGAGGCGGTGTCCAGCCATTGGATTGCAAAGTGGTTATGTCAGCTCGCTCAAGCGTGCATACCAATTTTCCGTTGGATACATGACGCAATTCTGTGACAGGAGCCAGATCCACTCGCGAGTAGTTGTCGATGATGTACTTGCGGTCAGGTGAAAACTGAATCGAATGGTTTCCATCTCCTTGCGTTAGCCAAACCAGTTCACTGCCATCAAAATTGACGCGTCCAAAGTGAATCAAATACGGGTCTTGGCCCGAAAAGCAACCGCATGCTCGAAACCAAAGTTGCCGGTTTTCTTCGTCCACTTGTTCGATCCCTCGAAAAACCCAATCGCCAGCGGTCACTTGGTTTTTAATGCCTCCCGTTTCGGCATCGACGAGGTAGACGTGCCTCCAGCCACTTTGTTCCGACACGTAAAGAATTTCTTGGGATGACTCAAGCCATGTCACTTGGCTTACGTTATCCGTATGGGCTGTCCAAATAAATGTGGGGCTTGTTTCATCAATGATGTTTCGGACATTGCCATAGATAGCGTCGACTTCGATCAGCCGAAAACGCTGGTGGCCGCGATCGGTTTGCTGGTACGTAAATTTCGTATTGGATTCGTTCCAACGCAGTCTCGGGCGAACAAATTCGCTTTCGAAGCGATCGACCTGAGGCTTGATTTGCTTATGAGATTCAAGCGGGAACAGATTCAATTCGTACCGAGTGAACGCGTCGCCAGGCAGGGCGTATGGGCGAGATTGCAACTTGGCACGGCCTCCACCTTCTGGGGAAGACTGAATAAGGTGAACTTCCTTGGCGTCACCGGATTCGATGCGAAAAGCTGCCAGTGTCTTTGAATCGGGAGACCAAGTCATTTGGCCAAATGAGTTTTCCTCGGTACCGTCTTGGCTAAGGACAAACTCGGACTCATCGCCGGACTGGACAACTACATTGTGGTCCTTGACTAGAGCCAGCCATTTGCCATCCGGAGATCGTCTCGAATCTGGTTCGTTGCTTTTCGTTCGATTGCGGCGACTTGACGGAACGGACGACTTTTTGTTGCCATCGATCGCAACTACAGTCGGTCGATCCATAGCCTCGTAGATACCTAGCTCCTCGCCTCCATCATTGATGACCGCCCAACGATGGCCGCCAAAGGTGTGCTGATCTTTTCTGGCACCAGGGCCAATCTTGCCGTAGGATGTTCGAGGCCCATCCCCTGAGATCCAAAAGATCTCAATCGTCGTCGCCATTTTGTTGTCAAACGAAATCTCCGTGTCGGCTCCCGTTTGAGGCGAGCGAGAGGCTTCGATGGCAACTTGATCCGCTGGCGGCTTGGCGGGCGAAGTGTCGATCGACTCCTTAACGCGATTTGTTGCAGCAAGCCATTCCCATCTCTTTTTTCCTACCAAGAACAGCCTTCCGTCTTCACTGAATTCGAGTTCCTCGATTGGCAATTGCCCCTTCTCAACGCCTTCACCCAGCGCAACCGCGACCGCGTCATGATCAAACGCAAGCCTGCGAATTCCAATCTCCGCATCTACGACAACGAACTCCTTTGCGCCATCGAGCAGATCGTTGCGATACCAAAACGTGGTGTCGTTGGCGAACCAATGCGCATCGACCCGATCTCGAAAAATGCGTCGCATTCCGCGATCAACGCGTTTGTCTCGCTGCTGAGACGCCACAGGCTGCCCATCTAAATCTTCTCCCAACTCGAAGTGGTCGTCTGCCCAACCGGAGGCCATGCAGCAGCAAAGCAATAGGCTTCGAATTGCAACCTTCAGCGTGGGTCTCACAATAGTCTCGTGTCTACTCGTGGAATGAAAACGTTGCAGTCAAGGTGGCGGTCGTGCTCAGGAAGATCGAACAACCAGACTATTTCTTTTCGCCCTTGAATCCGGCTTCGAGTAGCTCTTTGTAGCCTTGCTTCAACGGACGGATGTCATATCCATATTTTTCGATGATCTTACCAGCTTTGAGAGAGCGAAAGCCTACCGCGCAGTGAGTGTAAATGGTGACGTCTTTTGGTAGCTTTTCTCTCAACGATTTCTCGTCGAACCGATCCTGCAGATCTCTAAAGGGGAGATGTATCGCCCCCTCAATGTGTCCATCATTCCATTCAATCAGGTCGCGAAC
>JANLUJ010000855.1:0-1088 GCA_031363425.1 Pirellula sp. | reverse complement strand
TTTGGGCTAGTTGTATCCGATTAGTGGTTAGCGATTCATGAGCATGGCCCTAAGGTCACTCTTGTCGAGAGTGACTGAAATTCACAGTCGCACCAGGCAGGTGCGACCTACTATTCGACCCATTGGCATTTACTTAAGATCGAGGTCAATCTTGTTTGTACCAGAAGTAACTTCTTTCTTGAGTTCCGTGCTGGTGTTGTATTTGGCCGGGATCTTCTCTTTCACCTCTTTGTTCGCTTTGTAGGATGATGGACCGCCAAATGCCTGCGCCGCGTAGGCCGGATCGTCAGAACTGGTTGCAGCGACAGGTGCCGTCGTGACCACTTCCTTGATCGTTACGACCGAGACGCGGTGTGAGCCAATTGGAGCGCCCTTTTTTCCATTCGTCCACAGTTCGAAATCTCCGTTTTCGTCAGTTTGGCTGATTGCAGCCGGGCCACCACCGTCGGGTTCGAAGGTAACCAGCGCCTTTGGATATGGCTTGCCGTAGAGCATTACTTTGCCAGTAACAGAACTTAAAGCGGGCCCGTTATCTCCTCCTCCACATCCAAGGCTAAATAGCAGGATCAGTAAAGTCGAAAGGTATACAGTCTTCATGTACTTGAGTCTCCGAGTAAAAAAAGCGACCTGTACGATTGAAATAAGTTTGTAGCTTGCTGAGCCTGAGGCATTAGCCGAGTTCCTACGGCGTGGTTCGGCAAGCGCCTAAGGCTCAATGGATTGCATAGGCAAATTCAAATTGAATCGTACAAGACGAAAAAAAGAACGGCTATCCAAGTCACTCTTGGAAAGCCGTTCATTAGATAGCGTCTCATCAGCTGAAACCAAAGATCACTGTGGCAACGATGACACTTCACCGCCGGAGCGGCTTCCTAAGGCTCCCCAAACTCCGTATGGTGAAGTCCTGGAACCAGGGGTGTCGATGTCATCAACAGATTGGTTTCCAGTATCGATCGACGAACTGATGAATTGGACCGACCAGCTGCGGTCCGGGCACAGCCGCAGGCCCTGAGCGGCAGTCTCAGCGGCGGCTGGGGGCTGGGCCGGCAGGGAGAAGAGGGCATCGCTCCAGTCCGCGGCGGCGGCCG
>JANLUJ010000831.1:0-4102 GCA_031363425.1 Pirellula sp. | reverse complement strand
CGATCCAAAACTGCAGCTTCGACCCGGTATGAAAGCCTCCGCGCAAATCCATGCGGGCTGGCGAACAATGGGTTGGTATTTATTTAATCGCCCGTACCGTTGGATTGCAAACCAATGGATTTGGTAGCTCGCGACTCAATCATGACAAGCTTACGCCATCGTACAAGACCTGAACTTCGATTCTCACCTGCTCGCACCGGTGACGAGGTCTACTACGTTGTTGAGGACCGAATTAGCCATCGGTTTTGGAAGATAGGCCTTTTGGAATACGAGGTGTGCTCTGCGTTAGTTGGTAAGCATTCCATCCCAAACGCAGCCGCTTTGCTGGCGCGAGAAAGCAAATTGGGGGCGATTGCCGGCGTAGACAAGTTGTTGTCGATAGGCATGTGGCTCCTTCAGATTGGGTTGGTCGAGACAGTTGGAAACGATTCTGCCAAGTTAGATGGCGAACCGCCCAAACCCCAGGCTGCCAAACCGGTTCGAATGTTCGATCCTAGTTTTTTCCGCATTCCCATACTGTCATCCGATGTCATTCAGAGATATACCGCTGGGCTGACTTGGTTGATTTCGATTCCCTGTTTGGTCATCGCATTCATTGTTTGGTGCGTCGCACTTACGATGGCGTACCAAAACGGCGAGCAACTGCTTGTCTTGGGAAAAAAGCTCTTCGTGCCGGGTAGTCAATGGTGGTTGCTCGTGGCTTGGCTGTTGCTCAAAGCAGTTCACGAAGCTGGCCATGCTATTGCCACGACGAAGGTTGGAGCCAAATCGAAGGGAGCCGGAATCGGATTCATGTTTTTTGCTCCATCCCCCTATGTGGATGTGACAAGCCTTTGGAGTGTTCCCAATCGCTGGCTTCGCGTACTAGTAAGCAGTGCCGGAATGCTCTTCGAGATAACCCTCGCTGCCCTGGCCATCGTATGCGCCTGCTTGATCGATAACCCAACTGTTAAGTACTTGTGTTTTTCCATTGCATCACTTGGGACATTTACAACGATTGCCTTCAATGGCAACCCGTTAATGCGCTATGATGGTTACTACATTTTGATCGATTTGATTGATCGACCAAATCTTTGGCAAGACGCCTCGCACTCGATGAAAGCGTACTTGTCAAACTGGATTTGCAGTCGGCATAGCAGCCATTCATGGTCGATGCCTCTCTTGGTCTATGGCGTTTGCTGTTGGATCTCGCGAATGCTCTTGATGGCAACCATGGGGTGGGGGATGTGGATGACCTGGGACGGTGTGGGCCTTTTGGTGGTAGCGTTTTTTGCATGCCTTTGGCTTGTTATTCCTCAGTACAAGCGATTGAGGGTGGCCATCAAGGCTGGGCGATCGCTTTCGTTTCGAAGTCTTCTCAATCCATTTTGTCCTCGGAAGGCTACGCGCTTGCTTGGAGTCGTTGGCCTACTAGCACTATGCGCTCTTTTGCCATCGCCATTGCAAATCTATTGGCCAGCAATCGTGGAATACGTCGAACCTTCGGATGTGCGCACCATAACTTCTGGATTTGTTGAGGAAGTTTTTGTTCACGATGGCCAAGGCGTGCAAGCAGGAGATGAGATACTCAGGCTCAGTAACCCGGACATGGAATTGGAATTCCAAACCGCTCAGTCCATGCTGAGCGCCAGCGAGGAGAAGTGCATTGCGTTGCGTGCGCAACGAAAGCATTCTGAGTTGCAATCCGAGGAGTCGCTTCGTGAATCATTCTTGGTAAAGGTGGAAAGTCTCGCCACGAAGGTGAATGCATTGCATGTTAAAGCGCCGAGCGACGGAGTATTGATTGCAAGGAACTCGCGAAATCTTTTGGGAAGCTTTATTTTGGAGGGGCATTCCATTGGAATGGTAGTCAATCCGTCCGAAATTGAAGTTAGCGCCTCGATTCCCCAGTACGCATGGGAAACGGTGGCTCACCATGTCGACGCTTCTGTTGCGATTACAATGTTCAATGGCGAACAACGGGCTGGACGGATTCGTAAAACGCTGCCTCGTACTACCGAAGTTCTTGAGTCTCCGGCGCTTGGCGGATTGTATGGCGGCCCGATTGCTGTCGTCCAAAGCAAAGCTGCGAATGGCGAATCCCAATTGAAGTCCTGCCACCCACGATTGCATACGCGAATCGAATTGATCAGCTGCCCCGGCCTTCCTCCGCCTCCCGGTGCACTTTGTTCCGTGAAACTGGTATCGCAGAACGAAACCGTTTGGCAAACCATCTATCGCTGGATTGTCGCGGGCCTGCATACACGATTCCACGAAAAAAACAAATAGAAATATCAAATCGGACCCAGTAGAACACTTAGGCGAGTTGCGGATTTTGATATACGTAGCACGACGCGCAAACTAGTGAATTAGGGATTAGATTCACTGGCTTGCGCGTCGTGCTCGCCCTATTGCGGCTTTGTTAACCCTGGAATATCGAGCGGAAACGCAGCGTTTTCGGCAACTTCGCGGCGCAATACTTGTTCCACTTGAGCAATGAATTGGGCGTTGAAAGACGCTACGTCATTCGCTTCGCCCAAATCTCGGGACAAGTCATAGACTTCCCAGTCTCCCGGCCTCTTGGTTTTCAGACCTTGACGAACAGCCTTCATTTCGCCAATCGTCACCGCGACCTGCCCTCCGTATTCAGGAAAGACCCAAACCATTGGCTTTGGATGAACCATCGCTTTGCTCCCGGTTAACGTTGGCCATAAACTATCTCCATCCAAATTACTTGGTCTCTCAATACCAGACATTTCGCAAAGCGTCGGAAACCAATCTGCAAAATAGCTGGGCATGTCATTGACGGTGCCTGCTCGAATGCGCCCCGGCAATCTAGCAATCATTGGCACCCGAATCCCTCCTTCGTATACGCTCCCTTTGTACCCTCGCAAACCCGCAGTGCTATGGAAGAACTCGGCATCCACGCCGCCGATGTGGAAATGCGTATTGGGTTGACCAGGATGCGTCGTTCCGTTGTCGCTTGTGAAGACAACCAGCGTGCGCTCCGCGACACCCGCTTGTTGAAGCGATTGCAACACGCGTCCGACATAGCCATCTAAGTCGGAAATCATGGCAGCGTACGCAGCTCGCGGTCGAGGATGTGGCAGGTAAGAACACTCGCCCCGATACGATTGAGTGTCCCATTCTTTTGGGAACCGCTCAACGGATGCTCGCGGTGGATGCATTGCCACGTGAGGTTCGATAAATGGCAAATAGAGAAAGAACGGTCGGTTGTGATTCGTCGCAATGAACTTCTCTGCCTCAGCAATCATCAACGTCGGTGCGTAGGTTTTTCCAATCCAGTCTTCCATTCGGACCTCACCTTCGGCTTGCTTACTACTTCCGGAAATAGGCTCGATGTTGATATGCACTTTCTCGGAATTGCGCCACAGGTGTGGAGGATAATAACTATGCGCGACGGCTTGGCAGTTGTATCCAAAGAATAGATCAAAGCCTTTGCTGTTCGGATCTCCGGTGCTGCCAACCGGCCCAAGCCCCCACTTGCCCATTGCACCGGTTGCGTATCCGGCTCGTTGGAAAACATTTGCCAAAGTTACTGCTTGTTCGGAAAGCGGAAGCTGCCCCTCCGTAAACTGTGGGAAAGTAACCCTAGCTTGCATGTTGCCTCTTACTTCAGCGTGTCCAAGGTGCTTGCCGGTCATCAGTACGCATCGCGACGGAGCGCAAACAGGTGCGCCGCTGTGATGCCGCGTAAACCGCATCCCTTGTGACGCCAATCGGTCGATATGAGGCGTCGGAATTTTCGTTTGACCATAGCAGCCAAGCTCTCCCCAACCTAGGTCGTCCGCCAAGATAAATACGACGTTGATTCTTTCGTCTGCTGCAACGTCATTGGCAAGAGTACCCGCCCCGGCAAAAATGAAATAAAACACCAATGCTGCCACAGGATAGGTTTGCCATCGCATTTAAATCCACTTCTCTGATTGTCGAAATACTTTCTGCCGCAAATCGTCCGCAAGTCATCTATCTTACTACATGTAGCTCGACCGGGTTTGGGATACAATGCGAGACTCTGCCCTGCATCAACCCTATTGAGAATTACCATGAATCGAAAACTTGTCACTATCCTTTGATTAGCGTTCGCGGCCGTAGTTTCGCC
>JANLUJ010000801.1:0-5726 GCA_031363425.1 Pirellula sp. | reverse complement strand
AAATTCGCCTCGCCAAGCGACTGATAGAAAGATAGACACCATGCTATCTGACGACCATCCGGAGCAGTTGCACCGTCCTTGACGACTTTGAACAGAGATGAAAATCCAATCAGCACGATCGGAAGAATGACCGGCAAGATCGACCAAAAAAAAGAGGGCAAGCTCGATTCTGGCTTATCGACTTCTTCGTTCGTGAGATTGGCGTCCCTTAACGGTATCTCCATTCTTGAATTCAACCAAACGCAAACTACATAGCCAATCACAGCTGGAATCAGACCGCCAACCAATCCAGCCGCGAGGGAGAAACCAGTTTCGATTTTTAAGTTGTCGACCATTGCAAGTGGCCCAGGATGAGGGATAGTTAATCCATGCGTGATCATACCGCCTGTGCACACACAAAGGATGTATAGCAGATAATCCTTACCGGTTCTGAGCCGCAAGGCTTTCGCCAGGGGCACCATCAACATGAACATCGTGTCAAAGAAAATGGGAATACTAAGTACATAAGTCGACCATAGAAGAGCCCAACCCGCGAGTTTCTGTCCAAAGACAACGAGAAATCGCCGTACGACCTTGTCGGCTGCGCCACTCTCCATCAAACACATGCCGATAATCGAAGCTAGGGCAATAGATATCGCAATATCCCGCGCGGTATCGCCAAGTCCTTTTGAAATCTGTTCAATCACACCGACCAAGTGCGGGTAGACAATTTCTTTGCCGTCCTTGCCCACTACCCCCCACGACTCCCTCGAAGTCATGGCGCCTGCCACGAGAGAGGCCAATAGAAGTGCGACGAACGCATGCATCCGCCAAAAGCTAATTGCCGTAATGATAAAACATACGCTGACAAAAAGAACAACGAAGGGCCACCAAGGAGACTGCATGAAGGAGAGCACAGAAAGGTCCGAATTGGGGGAGTGAAGCGGAAGGAACGGAGCATTGTAATCGTCCTCGGCGCGTTCAGCCACTAACCTTCACCCACGGAAATAGGTTCCGTCGGTTTCGTCACTGAGTTAGACAATTTGGGTGACATGAGTTGCAAGATACGATCTATCAGACCAAGATAAGTGTCCGTACTCGGCAATCCCAAGGCGAACATCGGACTGAAATTTGCCAGTAGAATTGCCACCTGGGCCGTTAGAAACTCGGGCCTGGGGCTTAAGGCACGGTAAACCAAATCCTGCCAATTGACCAAAAGAAAATAGAGCTACACTCGAAGGACCTCCAATGAAACATTTGCTCCGTATTTTTATGCTTCTTTGCGCGAGCGTTCTATATGGTTTGTTTAGCCATGACTGTCTCGCACAAGTCAAACCGAATCCGGGAATGATGAGATTCCCCGACGTAAGCGACGACAAGATCGTTTTTGTGTATGGAGAGGATTTATGGCTAGCGCCGAGGGCGGGTGGGATGGCTACTCCCCTGGCTGCCCCGTTAGGCGAAGAGGCCTTGCCTCGATTTAGTCCCGACGGAAAGACGATCGCGTTCGTTGGCAACTACGAAGGCAACGAAGATATTTACACGATCGCAATCGCCGGTGGACCTGCAAAGCGAATAACTTATCATCCCAGCGCGGAATTGCTATGTGACTGGACAGCAGACGGCAAACTCCTTTACTCGTCCGATGCATACGCAGGCTTGGGCCGACAATCACAGCTCTTTGTTCGTGGCGTTGACGATCCGCTTCCCCAACGCTTGGCGGTTCCCTATGGAACGAACGGTTCGTTGAACGGCGACGGGAGCATATTGGCATATACGCCGCACAGCCACGATTACCGAACTTGGAAAAGATATCGAGGTGGAATGGCCTCCGATATTTGGTTACTGAATCTAAAGTCGAACGAATCCAAACAAATCACTGACTTTGAGGGAACTGATAGCCTACCGATGTGGCACGGGACAACGGTTTACTACGTGACGGACGCTGGACCAGAGCATCGACTGAATATTTGGGCATACGATTCCAAAACAACAGAACGGCGCCAAGTCACCAAATTCAAAGACGATGACTGCAAGTTTCCCTCCATGGGACCAGGCGTTGACGGAAAAGGTGAGATTGTTGTTCAAAACGGTACGGGTTTGCATTTGGTCAACCTTCAGAACGGTTCAACTACTCCGGTGCAAATCATTGTTCCTGGCGATCGGCCAAAGCTTCGCCCTCGAAATGTTGACGCTTCCGAGTTCATTGTCTCCGTCGACCCTTCTCCCAATGCAAAACGAATCGCTGTCGAAGCCCGAGGCGACATTTGGACGGTGCCTGCGAAAAATGGTTCGCCTCGCAACTTGACCCGAACCAACGGTGCAGCTGAACGGGGGCCTAACTGGAGCCCGGACGGAAAATGGATCGCCTACTTTTCGGATGCAACGGGTGAGTACGAACTGTTTCTAACCCAATCGGACGGCGCGGGCGAGACCAAGCAGTTGACGAAAGATGGAAAGTGCTTTCGCTTTAACTTGATCTGGTCACCCGATAGCAAGTGGTTGTATTCATGCGACAAGACGGGCGCAATGTTCCTCCATTCGATCGAGTCCAACGAAACCAAGAGTTTTCATCGCGATCCGACAGCAGGTCAAACCACTGTTGCTTGGTCGCATAATAGTGAGTGGATTGTCTATGCTTTGAACGAAAACGAACGATCCCCAAAAAGCGTTATATGGGTCTATAACATCAAGGACGGCACGAAACGCAAGCTGACCAGCGGTTTTTTTAATGACGATTCCCCCGTCTTTGACCGCAAAGGAGATTTTATTTACTTCTCTAGCTCGCGAGCATACAACGCACCCAAGTACGAAGACACTGGAACGACATTCATCTATTCCGGTACCGAGGTATTGATGGCCATGCCGCTTCGAGCTGACGTCAAAATACCAATCCTTGCTGAAAGCGATGAAGAGTCGACTTGGAGGAAGGACGATTCAAAGAAGGAATCGGATCCTGACAAGCCGAAGGACAAGGATGGTGACAAGTCTGTTGAAAAGAAAGTCGAATTCAAACCGATAGCCATAGAGGCAGAGGGCATCGAAGCGAGATCGTTTCAAATTCCTGTTAAACAAGGGAACTTTGGCCAATTGGCTGTTAACGACAAGGATCAATTGGTATACGCAAGGGTCACTGGTAGGGGCAGCGATTCCGAGGGCCCAGCTGGCAACTCAATAAAAATATTCGATTTTGGAAGCAAAGAAAAAGACAAAAAGGAGCAGTCTGTCGTAGACGGAAAGGCTCAATTTGACATGACGGACGATGGCAAAAAACTCCTTGTCCTGGATGGTAAAAACGCGTGGATCATAGACGCGGCTCCTGGTCAGAAACTCGAGGATGCGGTCACCTATGCCGGCATGAATGTTACGATCGAACCTCGGGCTGAGTGGAAGCAAGTGTTGCGAGATGCATGGAGAATGGAGCGAGATTATTTTTACGACCCCAATATGCATGGGGTCGATTGGCCGGCCATGTATAGCCACTACGCAGCCATGCTCGACGATTGCGTTTCTCGCCGGGACGTGAGTTTCCTGATTCGTGAAATGTTTTCGGAGCTGAACGTTGGACATGCTTACTATCGCGAAGGGGATGTCGAAAAAGCCCCTCGAGCAGCGACCGGACTTCTTGGTTGCCGATTCGAATTAGCAGATGGTGCCTTTAAAATTGCAGAGCTCTATCAAGGTGCTGACTGGGATTATGACGCACGCAACCCCTTGGTCACGAGCGGTGTCAAGCTCGGAGAATATGTGCTAGCAGTAAACGGTATTCCGATCGATGCAAAGGCCGATCCGTACCTGGCCTTTCAACGAATGGCGAGCAGCGTCGTCACGCTGACCATCAGCAAGGACTCAAAACTGGATGACGCGGATCGCAAGGTCACAGTGAAGTTATTACAAGATGATGCCGACCTACGTTTCCGAAGTTGGATTGAGGCAAAGCGAAAGGTAGTGGAGGAAAAATCCGGCGGGCAGGTTGGTTACATCTATGTTGTAAACACAGGAATCCCTGGCCAAAACGATTTGGTACGGCAGTTCTTCGGACAGATCAACAAAGAAGCATTGATCGTCGACGATCGATGGAATGGTGGTGGCCAGATCCCAACTCGCTTCATCGAATTATTGAATCGACCCGCAACCAATTTTTGGGCATTGCGAGATGCCCGTGATTGGGTTTGGTCTCCCGACTCGCATCAGGGTCCGAAATGTATGTTGATCAATGGTATGGCGGGCTCTGGTGGTGATATGTTCCCCGCGTTGTTCAAGCAAAGCAAACTGGGCAAGCTCATTGGAATGCGAACTTGGGGCGGCCTAGTTGGAATTCGAGGAGAACCCAATATGATTGATGGTTCTAGCGTGACCGCACCATCGTTTGCTTATTACGAATTGGATGGTACATGGGGAATCGAGGGGCACGGCGTTGACCCCGATATGAAAGTAGTGGACGATCCTGCCCTGATGGTTAGCGGCGGCGACCCTCAACTGGATGCAGCGATAGCATTGATGAAAGAGGAGATCAAGTCCAACGGGTTTAAGCAGCCGGCGCGACCCGCGTATCCAGACCGCAAGGGCTTTGGAATCAAGCCTGAAGATCGATAGAGCCTCGTCGCGTTTTCATCGCAATTTTTGTGAAGCTATGTTTGTTCTCGGAATCGACGCAGGTCCTTTTCTTTTCCGACCAGTAGGATCATTTGGTCATCTGCGAACTTGAATTCGACGTCGGGGAACATAGTTAGTTTTCCGGTCATCGCATCTTTGACTCCGATCACCCAAAGGCCGTACTTTTTCTTTATGTCGGTGTCCACCAGCTTCTTGCCGAGCATCGATTCGGGCATCGCGATCTCTACAAAGCTATATTCGGTATCGATCGGCAAGAAATCGATGACGTTTGGCCAAGTGAGTCGGTCAGCCAACTGCATCGCAATTTCGATTTCCGGGAATACGACGCGTTCAACTCCCAGGCTATTTAGTAGCTTGCCGTGTTCCGGCGTGACCCCTTTTACGATGATGTGTCTCGCTCCAAGCTCTTTTGAGTGGAGTGTCGCCAGTAACGAACGCGTGATGTCTTCGCCGAGCGAGATCACGACTCCTGCGGCGGTATCCAGGGAAAGGGTTTCCAACGACGCTCGATCAGTCGCGTCGCCGATGACCGCTTCAAAGAGATAGTCTTGCATCGATTCGACAGTCTCTGCATCGCTATCGATCCCAGTGACTCGAATCCCGTTGCTCTTTAACTTTTTCGCTAGTGCGGCTCCAAAAGAACCAAGCCCAATCACAACAAATCGTTTTAAATCAGCCACGTCTTACTCAATTCTTCGAAAGAATGAAACTTTATCCGACGAGCGGTTCTTCATTTGCGAATTCAACTTTGGGTTCACGAACCGTTCGCGACAAGGCGGAGATTACGGAAATCGGGCCGAGCCTTCCCATAAACATCAGGCAAATGATTACCCATTTTCCAAGGTCGGAAAGATTTGACGTTAGGCCTGTAGAAAGTCCAACGGTACCCAATGCCGATATTACTTCAAAAATCAAATCGAGCGATTGATCGCTTTGTCCGCTCAAATGACTATGGCTTTTCCCAGACTGCTCCACGACCATCAATAGCATGCAGGCGAACGTTGCAACCGCGAGAAAAGTCATCGTACTCGCCATGGCTCGATCCACTGCCGCTTGTGGCACCGTCCGTCGAAAGAAACTAATGCAGGCACGACCTTGAAAGCGACGGTAGGCTTGCATCACCAACAACG
>JANLUJ010000723.1:0-10319 GCA_031363425.1 Pirellula sp. | reverse complement strand
TTCGTGGAGGATTGTGCCGCGACGACGTGCGGCCCCGGTGGCTCCAGCCCCAGCCTTGTGAATTACCTGTGAAAAGCTTTCCAAGTCGGTCCACTTTTCATGTCCCTTTGCCTTGGATTCGCCGTCGATACCATCGAATTTAATGTAAGCTGCCATGATTTGTTCCTTGCTAGTTCGAATGACTCTGTGGGACTCAATGACGCCAAGCGAAGTTGCGTTGAACGTCTTACACACAAGTTCTCGTCGCTGTTTCTAATTAGTTGCCCACTTTCCAAAAAAGAATCGGAATTCGTGATAAAGCGAGAGGTAGATGCGTACAGGCATTGTTGCCGCAGCTGAAGCGACTGGCACAAGCACCAGTCGCCCAAGTGTGCAGTCGTGTAAAGCATTTTGGCGCAGCAATGTCAGGTCAAAGTCACTCTCAGCAAGAATGAATACGGTTGGAACTCAGTTTGACTATTCGATTGCAAATGAGAATTCAAGATTTGGAGTGACGTTTACTTGGACGCTACTTATTCCTTTATCTTCAGCAAGGCGACTCAGTAGCTCTGCCGAAAGTGCAGGCAGGAGTGACTTCGTCAAAATGTGATCGATGTTTCTAGCACCGGTATCCACCTCTTTGCATCGGTCGCCAATAACTTGCACGAGATTGTCGCCATATGAAAATGTGGCGTTGTAATTCTCTTTGAGCCGCTTTCCTATCTTTCCAAGCTTGAGACCGATGATCATACGGATCACGTGATCGGCAAGTGGGTAGTAGGGAATCAAGGTCAATCGCCCCATGAATGCAGGCTTGAACGTCTTCAGCAACTCAGGGAAGATAGCTTGCATGAAATCGTCGGGCTCTGGGGTTGTATCCGGATCCGAGCAAATACTCTTTATCACATCCGTTCCCGCGTTCGTTGTCATCAGAATCAAGGTGTTCTTGAAATCGATGTCTCGACCCTCACCGTCCTTCATCGTGCCCTTGTCGAACACTTGATAAAAGACATCTTGAATGCCTGGGTGGGCCTTTTCCATTTCGTCCAAAAGGATGACGCTATACGGCTTGCGGCGAACGGCTTCGGTGAGAACGCCCCCCTCTCCGTAGCCGACATAACCAGGCGGGGAACCCATCAGCAACGAAACCTTGTGCTCTTCTTTGAACTCGGACATGTTGAGAACAGTCATGTTTTGTTCGCCGCCATAAAGCAACGAAGCCAAAGCGATAGCCGTTTCCGTCTTCCCTACTCCGCTAGTTCCAGCAAGCATGAATACGCCGATAGGTGCTCTTGGGTCATTCAATTGAGCTCGCGAAGTCCGAATAGATTGGGCGATGCGCAACATCGCATGATCTTGGCCAACGACCTGCTTTTGCAAGAGCTCGTGCAAGTGCAAAATCGTATTGATTTCATCTGACATCATGCGACCGACCGGGATACCCGTCCATGCTGCGACGGTCTCTGCAATCGCATTCCGATCCACAAATGGATGTACCAAGGGTGACTCACCCTGCAATTCACGAAGCTGCGCCTTGAGCGAGAGTAACTCGTCCGTGGAGGCAGGTTTCGCTAAAGCCTGATTTGGTACGACAGGTGGCGATAGGGTTGCATTCTCGTTCGCGATATTTGCCGATCCCTTTTGCAGCAAATGGTCTTTTTGCAACGCGCTGGTAATTGCCTGAACCTTGTTAACCAGGTCTTTTTCAAGTCTCCATTTTTCGCTTAACGCCTGGATTTCAGCGTCAACGGTTGTGATTTCACTTGCTAGAGACTCAAGCTTTTTCTTATGATCGGTGCCCGTAACAGACTCCCTTTCTAGAATCTCGCTCGACAAGCGAAGCTGATTGCCTTTGCGGTTTGCATCTTCGATGGCGGGTGGTGTCGACGATTGACTTAAGTTGATTCGGGCACATGTCGTGTCGATGAGACTAATCGCTTTGTCCGGCAATTGCCTTCCACTGATGTATCGACTGGAGAGCTTGACCGCGTCTACGATTGCTTCGTCCAATATGCTAACCTTGTGGTGCAACTCTAGTGTCTTAGTCAGTCCGCGAACCATGTCGATGGCGACCGACTCAGTTGGTTCCTCGACCTTGACTACTTGGAATCGTCTCGCAAGCGCGGCATCTCGTTCAAAGTACTTTTTGTATTCAGCCCAAGTGGTGGCGGCAAGTGTCCTGAGTTCACCTCGGGCCAATGCTGGTTTCAACAAATTGGCTGCGTCTCCCTGTCCAGCTGATCCTCCTGCACCGATGAGCGTGTGCGCCTCGTCGATAAATAAAATGATAGGTTTGGTCGACGACTTGACCTCCTCGATTACCGATTTGAGTCGATTCTCAAATTCACCCTTTACGCCAGCACCCGCTTGAAGGAGTCCTAGATCGAGCGTTCGCAGGACAACGTCGCGAAGAGGCTCGGGGACATCTCCTGATACAATTCGGAGCGCGAACCCCTCGGCAACGGCAGTCTTCCCAACCCCCGCCTCGCCTGTCAAAATCGGATTGTTTTGGCGTCGGCGAAGGAGGATATCAATTATTTGTCGAATCTCGCCGTCAC
This sequence comes from Pirellula sp., assembly GCA_031363425.1. Lineage (GTDB taxonomy): Bacteria > Planctomycetota > Planctomycetia > Pirellulales > Pirellulaceae > JBKCUI01. Next base: position 7,782 of record JANLUJ010000723.1, on the reverse strand, counting down.
GGCCCAGTACAGCGTCAATTTTGCCTTCCCGAGCCCGGGCAGTTAAGTCGATGGTAAATTGATCAAGCGATGGAGTTGATAGCCGACGTTCTCCAGCCGCAGCCGGAGAGGTGGATCGAGCCCCGGTAGCCAGAGAAACGGAATCGCGATCTTCCGCAGTGTCCGCGCAAAGTTCATTCAACGATTTGCGAAGGGCAGCTACATTGATTTTGTCAAATTCGTGGCTAGCAGCCAAGGCAGATCGCCGCATGGTATCGCTTGAGAGCAGGGCAATCAACATGTGCCCTGTGCGGATTTGGCCTGCTCCATAATCGATGGTGGCAAGGCTCCAAGCCTCCTTCGAAATGTCAACCACTTCTGGACTTAGCGACGGAGCCTTTGCGTTGCCGGTCTTGAGGCGATCTAGTGTCCTCGTAAGATCCTTTTGAAGTTTGCCAGTATCTACTGCAAATGACTCTAGGATGCGAACGAAATCCGAGTCGCGAGTCTCTGTTAGCTTGAACAACCAATGCTCAATCTCCACATTGTAGTTCGTGCGAGTCATGCATAGCGAAGTTGCTAACTCAAGTGCGCGGCAGCTTACCGGACTCAGTTTGTCGAAGAGCTTCTTTAGGTCAATTTCAATCACTTAATAGGTCCTTTGCGTTGAAAAAATATTGCAATTGTTTACGGCAGTTGTGTTACTGACTTCATCGACTGCAGTTCGTCAAAACAATCGATTACCACCTCGGTGGGCATGGGTCAACAATTTTTCCGCTTTGAAAGGGCGGATTATAGCATTCCTTAAGCTACTGAAATGTCTGGCAGCTCAAATAGAGCGTCCCCTGCATCAAGTGGAGAATCCCAATTGCCGAGCCAGGTGTTCCATCCCAAACAAACGGAACTGCCCTCGCTTAGGACCACCCCTTTTACTTCTTCTTTTTTTAACAAAACTCGAAAGTCAAAATCAAATTGAGGTCCAACATACCGACGAACAAAATCCGTCAGAATCCTAAGTCTACGTTCACCTGGCAGATATTCGTTGAACGTTTTCCAATCGACAGGTCCGACAGTCACTCGGAAACGATTTTCGACATCCCAGATGCGTTCGCCAGCCATGCTATCCACGCCGAGTCTATTTCCCATGGAAATTCCGTTCGGTGACGTACCAATTTGAGATTGGTCAGACTTGTCCAAGATCAACCATTGACCAACCAATGGCTCGACTTCTGCAGGTATGCCGGTCAAGTCTTGAACACATGCCCGTATCGATTCGATAGACGGTCGAGCGTTCGAAAATTGACCGGCAAAATACAAGAGGAAATCATCATTGACAGCCAATCGATTGCGAGAAGCATTGAAACGATTGCCAATGAGTCCCCAAATAGCTCGAGTAACGGTGTCCTCGGAATTGCTCGCACTTGCCGTTTCAAAGGCAACCGGAAAGGAATGTTTTTCCCACGCTCGATAAAACAAAGACAATAGGCGGTGGTTGAAGATATCCAAGAACTCGCGCAGCGTATGGTCTTTTTGGCGGCTGCGTTCGATTATGGTTTGGGTGTAATGATGAGGTAGCGCACCGCTGGCACCAAACAATCCGAAAAAAGAAACCGCCAATTTAGGCCGCGTTTCCATCGGTATCCAAGCAGCAAGTTCATTGGCGGGGAAGCTCGAGTCTAAATCCACAACCAACTTGCATGATTGCTTGGACAAGTCTACTTCCATGCCAATCCGACTCCCCTTTTCGATTTGGAGGCAACGCAAGAACTGGCAGAAGCCCACCGAATGGATCTTCTGTGCCAGCTCCTCTGCCGTCGACTTACTAGTGTTGATCGCCATGTTTTGAACCCAAACTCTAAATCAAAAACTTCGTGCCTGATCGCGCTCGTCCCTCATAAAGCAGTTGATTGCCGCTCTTTGTATAAACCGTCAAACGAGTAAAGGAGTTGATGGTCGCAAAAACAGAAAAAAACTCGTCCAGTACGCTTGCGAAGAGAAATGCTCCAATGCCTTCGAGCCTTTCCTCGTCCACTTGCAGCTTGATATCGATTCCGCGACAGATTCCAGGTCCCTTTCCCGTGTCAGGCAACCGAGCCGTCGATCTTTTGTAACTAATCTTTTCGATCGAATCGACTGCTTTAAGAATCTCTTCTTTATCATTGCTGTTGTAGAGCCCTAGAATCTCTCTCAACAACTGACCGTCTGAATCACTCGCTAGTGATAAGTGGTTGAGTGAGAGATGAGAGACCAAACGCCAAATCCAATCATCTCGGTCGATCGGCCGGCGGGTGGGAGTAGGAGATGTTCGAAAGGCGACCTTACACGGACCGCCGGTAAAATGGAGTCGCGACTGGATGCCCAATTTAGAAACAAGATCGCGATTGCAACAGCTTGCTTTGACATGCAGAGTCCACTCATCGGATGGCTTGGGGCGTGAATGCAGGTCGACTATTGTCAAGAAAATCTCCGTACCGCGATCACCTACGTTATCGCCTGCAATTCGTCTGCGTCTCGATGCATGCCAGTACCGATCAACCTCCGCCGAGCTCACTTGATGCGATGGACGATGGAATGGTAAAAAGGTTAGGTCTTCTTCACCACCGGGTCGCGTAGATGTAACAGACGTGATGGAATGCACCTCCATTCCTGTCGCTGTACGATAGCTTGGAATGACGCGATACTCGACCTGCTTTTCGTTTAGGGCGATAGGCTCCGCTTCCTTTTCGAAAAGATTTACAACGGGTGTGCACCCAAGCAAAATAGCATCCTTCGTCATGTGCCTCTGAATTATCGGATGTTGTTTCTTTAAGAAGACAACAATACTCAGATTGTCGCCGGCGACCAAATTCCATGCTGAGCCGAATTCGATTTCGATGAACCTAAACTTTTCAGGAATGGCAAAGAACTCCCAAATCGTCTGGTAGGCCGATAGTGTTCTTGGGTCATGGTCGAGAAGACCTTGGTCCGTTTGGAAGCCTGCTTGTGAGATCGAGTTGCGAGGCAAGAATACACCCTCTTTGTTTCGATTTGAAAACAAACCAACGCCAAGCGCATCTCTCAACAAAGCTTCACACAGGTGATTGCCACAAATGCTACTTCCCCCTAAATAGAATTTCAGGCGGCCGATGTTCGTTTTCTGCCAATCCATCTTGCGGGAAATTGGTGCTAGATCGATTCGAATGGCGGCTTCAACACTCTTGGACCATGTCGCTTCCGTTGGAAATGCAAATGGGGGTCTGACGTACTCCGACCGAACTACCTTGAGAGGATACAACTCCAAATCAAAGCATGTTCGAAAGTAACAAATCTGACTTTCGATTTCGTCGGTTTCGACTTGGGTGCCGCGTTTCAATTGGAATCCCTGGGTTAGCTCTCCACCAACTTCATCGAGTTCAAATTGGCAAATCGAAGCCGATGGAACAGGAGCCAGGTATTGCGGGTACAAAGCCTGCAGCATCGATTGACAAATCTCGGGGAATTCGTCCTCAATCTTGAGACGCAGGCGAGCATTGAGAAGAGCAAACGAATCGATCAGGCGAGCCACATGCGGATCTTCCGGCGCTTCGACCGAGTCTGCCGAAAGCCTTAATCTCGCAGCAACCTTAGCAAAGCGTCCTCCGAATTCACGGACTTCTTCTCTGATAAAGGCAAGTTCGTCATTATAAAAACCATAAAGTCGCTCGCTCATTAAGAGGTTTCCTCGACGCGAAACTCGTTAGCTATCGTATTAAGCTTGGAACTAAAAGTGACTGGCTCTGGTGCCGGTTCCGCAAACAACACACCGTGGATAACAAAGCGAATAGTCCGACTAACCTTGGAATTCGAATCCAAATCGAGCTCCACTCGAACGCTTTGGAATCGAGTTTCATATCGGCGGATCGCATCTTCAACGTTCTGGCATACCTTTTGAATCGACTTGGTCGAATCCAGACCAGCGGAACTGGCATCAGGGACACCGTAATTGAACATCGATTTTTCAAGTTGTCGAAAGGTATCTGGAATCAGTTGAAATCCGACTCTAGTATTCAACAGATTCTCTAGATCGCGACGGACACTCATCTTCAAATCCCGAAGCAGTTGAGTTCTATCGCGATTGGTTTCAAATCGATTGGTCGGATCAAAATCGAGCAACCGATCGAACACACTTGGGAGCAACAACTGGTCAGGTCGAATTCGACTCATATTAAACTTTTACTAAAGGACTAGGCTTAACTCGGCAGGCGTTATGGTACCGTAGCACTGCACGCTGGCCAACGCTGTGAAGCATTTTCGTCAATGAAATCATTGGGCGCCTTTGATTGCACTTGGCCGTGAATTGCATTTCTCAGTCGCACCCGGCACGAGTGACATACCGTAGGTCACTCGTGCCTAAAGTGACCTACCGTAGCGGGGCTATGCTACTAAGCATTGTCGGATTCTTCACCAGTAGAATCGGTTTCGATTTGGATTTGACCGATTTCCAATAGAGGTACACCGTCATCTCCGATGAGGAGGGTACGTTGCCCAATGCCGGTCACAAGCCCACCTGCATGCTCGACCCAATCAGTCGTCCGTCCTAGCTTCTGTTCTTCTGTCCAGCTAACGGGACTGGGATAGCGCGTTGGCAAATAGACCTCGCCGTCCGGGCCGCCACTTACACTGATCGTCGCTTTGCGCCAAATCAAATCGAATGGCCTTTCCGGCTTAGTGAATTCGATCAACTGAATATCCTTCCAAGGAAGCCAAAAATACTTGCCCGATGCTGTGAGCACTTCTGCTACGCCCCCTAAACGATCATCCAAGTCCTGAAGAATCGAAAATGCCTTGCCATCGCAAACTCCACTAACTGGCTTTCGAGCAGCTTGCACTTTTTCAACTAGCAAATGCAAATCGGTGTGATGACCCGATCGCATGGCAAGACAAAGCTCTAATTGCAGTTTGCTGACTTCGTCTAGTTGCACCACCAATTCAGGTGCGCGACCCTCATTGAAAACTTGTTCGCGAATCACTTCTGCTCGAACCAACTGCCGAAACAGCATTGGCAACGTGGCCATCTTTTCCGTTGTCTGCACAACAACCGAGTCAAGCTGCCGGTCGACTCGCTCCCATTCTCCGCCAAAAGCAAGCAACTCAGCTAGGAAGAATCTAGCGTTGGTATTCGAGGGATCTTTCTTGACTACAGCCAGCTGGGCGTCTAACGCGTCAACAAGCCGGCCCTCTTTGAATAACATTTCGGAATTCATTGTTTTCCACCTGTGCTAAGGAGTTTTGTTGCGATTTACGAGCTTGGTGTCCAGTTTCAATGAAGCACGAATATCATCAAAGCTGTGGTATGGCTCGAGTTGAATGACACAGTCATATTCGCCTGGACGTCCAGGCTTGGAACGTACTTGCACCGATCCATCGAGCAAAGGCTTCTCAGCCCTGATACGTGAACTTGCTTCTGGATCGCGATTGACATAGCCGATCAACCAGTTGCAAAGGAAATCCTGAATCTCTACCGCATCCATGATCCCGCCTATCTTGTCGCGCGTTATGACCTTGACGTAATGACCAAATCTGGCGGCGCAAAGCATGTAATTGGTCATGGCCGAAAGCTCTGCATTGGAAGTCGCTTCTGGGCTATTGTAGCGACGAGGTTTTTGAGCAGACGGACAGGAGTAAAAGGCAGCTAGCGGCGTGTCCTTGCAGGTACACAATGCCATGAACCCGAGCTTTGCCAATTGCCTCTCGAACATGTCGGTGATGAGCGCTTCGGTTAGAGGCTTTGGTGCAACTCCCTCTGATTCGGTGCTAAAATCATCGCCTTCGGGTCCCGTTACCAGTCCCCGACTGGCGACACCACGCTCGACACCCCGAATGTCTGCAAACCATCGAGACTCGGCAAAGGAGCGAATCAGCACTTCCCCAATCGCGTAAACCGCTCCCGCCCAAAGATGATCCTCTGTCGACTCTGGCAATTCAGCAAAGGGGAATCCAAAATGATTAAGATGCTCTGGACGATACGGTTTTCTCATCAACATCCGCGGCATCACAACAGAAACGAATCGCGATTCTTCGCTGTCACGAAACTGCTGCCAACGCAAATAATCCAATTTGCTGTGAAGCTTTTCTAAGTCAAAGGATTGTCTCAGCTCAGAGAACTTATCCACTCCAAACATGGCTGGAGATGCGTTAATGAATAATGGACAAAACGCAGCCGCAGCTGTTTCCGACAGACGCTGAAGGATCGCGATGTCATCGTAGGGGTGCTCTCGCGATGGTCTTGGATGAATGTCGAAATCTGCAAGTACCGCAGAAAACGGGGAAGCCCCTGGCTGACCGAGCCCTTCTTCGTATACCTTTTTGAAGAACAGGCTCTGATCAAACTCGACAGCCCCTTCCTGGTCGTTCCGAAGTTCCGCCCATGTAACATTCCATATCTGAATTAGGATTGGAGCTTTCGCGGAATTTTCCTTGCAACTCACTAAGTAATCCAAACCCCGCCAAGTTGCTTCAAGTTTTTGAAACTTCTCGTTGTGCAATATCAAATTCAGTTGTGCCGAAACGAGCCGGTCGATTTTTGCGATATCCCTTTCAAGTTGCTGAACAATCTTGGTCTTCGGGAGCGACCATTTCGCTAGTTCATTTATTCCGAACCACATTGCAAGTTTCTTGGCCCAAGAATCTTCGGCTAAAAACTCTTTTAGCGGATCATCGCTCTCGTCTCCCAGTCTAGATCGACCTACGACAAGAAAGGATTCTAAAAGTTCCGATCCACTTTTGACGTTACGGGGCGCGGATTCCTCAGAATGGGCGATTTCATGAACGTCAGTTTCTAGGTAAATATTCCTAGCGGGTTGCTCCGATTCCGGTGTGGCGAAACTCATTCAGGAATGGACCCACTTATCAAAAAGACATCACAAAGAGCTTCGAACCATTAGGTCCAACAACCAAACAAATGATTGGCCAAACGGAAGATTACATCGACCAGTAGCATAGCCTACCGCGCCGTGTGGAACTCCGGCCTGACCCGTGCTACGGCAATAATATCAGTACCGCTCGTCTTAAGGCGAGCGGCAGACTGAAATCTACTTGTAGCATGGCCCCTTGGGCCGTCCGAAACTCGGGCCGGAGGCCTAAGCTACGGTAAACCAACTCTTGCCGCTCCTCTTAAGTGCCCTGTTTGATCTTTGTGACAAGTCGCAATGATTGCGTCAACTCCTCAAATTGCAACCACGGTCGCAGTTTGGCAACGGCGGTGTACGAACCTGGTTGTCCGGGAACTTCGGCTACCTCGATGCTGGCATCTGCTAGCGGATGGGTCAATTTTTCTTCAGCAGATGGTTTGCTTGCCGCAGTGACGTAGTTCATGATCCAGTTGTTGAGCTTCTGCTGGCAGTCCTCGCGTTCCATCAAGGAACCAACCCAATCGCGAGCCATGACCTTGAGGTAGTGTGCAATTCGCGAAGTAGCCATGATATAAGGCAAACGCGCACTGATGGCAGCATTCGATGTTGCGTAGTCCCCGTCCTTGCCTTCGTACTTCTTTGGCTTTTGAGTCGTCTGCCCTCCGAAGAAAACGGAAAAGTCCTTTTCCTTGTAGTTGCAGAGAGGCAAGAAACCACAATCGCTGATTTCTTTTTCTCGTCGATCGGGCACTAGGACTTCCGTCGGACACTTCACTTCGTGGTCACCATCTTCGGCTCTGACGACGTGGGTCGGAAGGTTCTCAACCTTGCCACCATTTTCAGCCCCTCGTATCGACGTGCACCAACCATACTTGGCAAAAGCATCGGTTAATTTCGTACCCATCACAAATGCTGTACTCATCCAGCAGTATTC
>JANLUJ010000715.1:0-3861 GCA_031363425.1 Pirellula sp. | reverse complement strand
CATACCTCCAGCTCCAGAATTGCCAATTGCATTTCCTTGCATTCCAGGATTGTTCCCAACCGATCCAAAACCATTTGATCCCAATCCATTCCATTGGTTACCACCCACCACCACTTGCGGCAATTGAGGACCCCATTGTCCATACGGAACACTAAATGGCCTGTTCGGATAACGCCATTCACCGTACGGACGTACCGGTTGTCCCCACTGCTCCGTCAGGTGGTAATTGTCCGAACTAAACCCCGCTTGCAACGTGCTACGCGTGTGTCGGTAACCACTCCTTTCATAGTCGGCTCGTTCCATCGATTGTGGCTCAACTGCCAAAGCATATTGGTCAACGCGTTGTCCTCCCTGATCATGCGTGTAAGTCGACGGCAATGTCGTCCAGTCGGCTGCCGCTAAATTGGCAGGCTTTGTTGTTCTCTTTATCGGTCTGACTTCGCTCTCACTCGCAGCTCTCACATTCTGTTGCTTCGTTTTCGAGTCCTTGTCAATCCGCTCGGTTGACTGCGCTTGTGCAACGCCGACCATCGAAATAGCGGCTAGACAGAATAGTGCGATTCGGCTCGTCTGGTTCGTTGATGTGCTCATAGATCTTAGATTAGTCCGCAGCAAATCGATTCCAATACTTTGCCTCATTCGGCGAGAAATTGAGTGGCAAGATTGTTTGATTGTAGGGATTGTGCCGGCGTTACACTCTAACGACCTAGATGGATGAAAATATTCGACGATCGAATAAAAGCAACTCTTCGGTTGTCCGGCTGAGGACGTGAGGACAAACTCTACTCGGCGATGAACTCTTTCGGAAGAATCGCGTCGTTCGCTTCAGACCACGCACGCGTCGTCAGCTCAATCCTCTTTTGTCCAGGTCTTTCTGTGTCTTCAAGTACTAGCCAAACGACCTTTTGATTGCGCTCTGTCGGCGATTGAATCGTGGTTACTGGATTGGCGCGACGAACAAGATCTGTAAGAATCACTCGAAGTGGCGTCTCAACGTGTTTAAACGACCTCACGGACTGATTGCGTGTGATCCCTTCTTTTTGAAATGCAGATCCATTAATTGCAAACGCAATCGGCGATCCAGCCGTCGCGGTTTCGGCTACCTCGTTCGAGATCAATTGCAAAGCGGCTTCCAGCGACTCCTGCTCAAAACCGATCGATATCTTGGATTCCAAAATTTCTTCTATCGATTTCGCAGGCGTCTTGTTCGTTGGAACAGGAATCGTTGCAACAGGCCCTTCTGTTGGATTCTGAAGCGCCATCCAATTTGCAATTGCAACACTATTCACTGCATCGCTGGGAAGGTATGCGTTGGCCACGACCTGGCCATCCTCCAATCCTAGTCGTCCGAATCGGATTAGCGTTCGCATCATCTGCGGATATCGCAATCCCAACGCTCGCCAATACGGATGAAGTGTTCTTCCTGACGATAGTCCCTTTTCAAATTCGTCTGGCGCGTTGAGCAAACTTGCCTTCAGCGCTGCAGTAAACTTGCCTGCATCACGAGTCTCTGAACTTAGCATTCTCAATTCCATATACCAACGAGGCTCGATCGTGGTCGTGAAAGCAATCGCTTGCATGGAGTCGTCAATCGACTTGCGCAGTACATCATGTAACTTGGGTGCCCCGGAAAGAAGCTCACGTCCATCACCGAAAAGAAAGCTTGGTGCAAAAAGGATTGTCAAATCAGATCGGCTATCTGTGGTCCTGAGCAAGGTCTCCAACTGCCTTCGCAGCGGTGCCTGTGCTCCGTTTAGTTCAAGCAACGTTGCTATCAACTCTCGCGGTCCAACAGCCGCGCGCTTGACCTTTGCAATTCCGTCTGTTTGCATTCCGTCCATAGCAATTGCGATTGAGTTCGATTGAATCGCATTGCTCCAAAGTCCTTTCATTCCATGGCTTGTCGAATCAAAAAGCTGCAACGCAAATCCCTGAGCTGTCTGAGCGACCGAATTGACAGTGACCATTTGAGAATAAGTGATTCGAAAAACGGGTTGTGGAACGCCCGTTACTGTGCTTGGATACAATCCAATGGCAATCGACTCGATTCGATCATCAACAAGCAACGGAAATTCAGCTAGTACCCTTGCCAAGTCCGGTTGAGACTCCATCCACCATTTAACCAGATCACCAGAATTGCCTTGTCGATGCCAGACTCTTCCAGAAACGAATACGACCGCTTCGAGACCTGTAGGGAACATCTCAAGAGAGTATGGAGAGCCAGCATGGGGCGGCGACCAAAGCAATTGACCATCGTCAGCCTCCACGGCGAAATACTCGCTTACCGACTCGGGGGACTTCGCTGCCGTGTTTCCGCTTCTAGTTGATTCGGTCGCTTGTTTTACAACATCATGCTTACCAATATCTTGGCTGGCTAAAGCGGGGGCTAAGGATTTCGAAGCCGATTTTGGAATTGCCGCTCCGGTGGAAGGACCATTTCGAACCAGCAAAGCGATTATCAGACCAAAAACGAGGCATGCACCACCAACTATTGAAGGCAAAATCCAAAAGGGTTTCTTTTTCTTTTTAGGCTTTTTCTTTCCAGATCGATTTGCTGATGAACGATTTGCCTTAGAAGCGACAGACGTTGACAAGGCCTTGGGCAAGTCCATCACCCCTTCGGAGGGTTTTCTTTGGGAAGGGGGGACGATCGGTTTTTCGATAACAACTGGGACGGGAGACTCGGCCATGACATCGACGCTTGGCACGCCAGGCTTGTTTTGTGCATGCTGTTGCCTTTCCGTTTCTTCGACTGCAAATTCGATAGCCTTGATCAATGCGGTAGCGGATGCAAATCGAGCGGATGGGTTTTTTGCAATCAGATGCATAAGGCACCGTTGCAGAGGATCCGGTAACATGCGCGGATCTAGAGATTTAGGCGCTTGAACGGTATGGGCGTTCGACCATGCTAAGGCTGTATCGTGAGTTTCAGTTCGAAATGGAGAGCCCCGGGTTAACGATCGAAACCAAACGCACCCCAATGCATACAGATCTGTCTGAAAGGAATGGGATGCGTTTGGAAGAGTTAGTTCTGGCGCCGCGACGGACAACTTCTCCTGCATTGACACAGTGAGAATCGACTTGCCAATGGATAAATATGGATTTGATGCTGGAAAAACGGGATCGCGACGAAGTAAAAATTCACCATCGTCGACGCACCAAATTGCATCCGGGCAAACACAGCCATGCACCAGTCCAGCGTCATGCATCCTTTGAAGGCCGGCTGCTATCTGCTCGACCATTCCGGTCGACTCGGTCCAATTCAACGGACGATTTGTTAACACGGCGGTCAATGATTGGCCCTCGAGCGCTTCGGAAAATGAGACGAAATTTGTCTTGTCGATACCCGAAATAATCCACTTGTCGAGAGAAGGATGGTTGATAGCAACTTGCTTAATAGCAAGTTCAAGACTAGGCGGCCATTTTTGCAACTCAGGCTGCTGCATATCTTGAGAAGTCAGCAGGTAGCACCATCGCGAAGGCTGATTGGGGCGGCTTGAATCGATTGCCAGCAGCCAATTTGGACCAAGTCTCGACTCTAAGGACTCAAGGATCCGATGGGGTCCTAGGGAAAGCGGAAAATTCGAATTTCCAAAGACCACATTTGCTTGGAATGTGGTTATTTTGCCTAGACGAATCAGTTCGGAAGCGAGTTTAGATGGGTCGTGCAAGCACTCGGGCGATCGGGAATGACTTATTTCGATTGCCCACTTCCTGCAATCTTCAGTGGACGCGAGACCGGCATTATGAATTCGCTCCCAGAGCTGGACCGACGTTAGCGACACGGTTATTGTCCCAAGACATACGCGAAGATTAGAGGTGCTACGATGGTGGCGTCGCTATGGATCATGAACTTAGGCG
>JANLUJ010000702.1:0-11913 GCA_031363425.1 Pirellula sp. | reverse complement strand
CAGCCAAAGTAGAGAGTCCTCGAAGAACTCGCGATCGACGTCGAAGAATCGCTAAAAAACTAAGCGGACATAGAACGTGGTAATTCCTGCTGTGATTCGATCGCGGTCAGAAAGGTTTGATTCCGTAACGCGTGTTCCATTCAGATACGTGCCATTGGTACTTCGTTCGTCCTTGAGAATGGCCATCCCAGATTCACACTCGATGGAGAAGTGGCGACGTGAAATAAGGTAGTCGTTGGGCACACTGTGCTCCGATGCTAAGGTTCGACCAACCGTTAGTTTTTGTCCAGGTCTGGTGTAGACATTGGATCGCACCTTCCAAGAAGCGACGACGATGAAAACGCTCTACATAGTCAATCGTAGAATCGTCACGAAACCCGATACGGTAGCTGCGTTCCGAGACGCAGGAGTGTAGCTGCGTATCTCCGAGACGCAGTCCGCCTTGGAAATGCGGACCTACGCGGCCGCGTATCAATTTTTCCAATATTTAGATCTTCGGCTCCCAGCTTCAGCTACTCTAAATAATTTCAAACCCCTGTCGGGTAAGCAGCCATGCAATCGGTTACATCATTGGAGGCTCATTTCGAGCAAGCAAAAGGCTTAAGGATCGTTCGATCAATAAATGTCCGATTTGGAACGTGGGATAGGCTTCCAGCCTGTCGACAGGCTGGAAGCCTATCCCACTTAATTTCCGGATGATCCCAGGGCATTTTCGCTGTTCGGAAGACGTTATTTTTGCAGACCGGTCGCGTCTCGGAGATATGCGGCCAGTGGCGCCAACGATTTTTCGGGCCAAGTCTCAGCGGCAAAGGAATAGTCTCCCTTAAGATCGGCAAGGACCTCAAGGGTGGCACCTCGCAAAAGGGAAGTCCGACTGGCTTGTCGCAAGCGGGTTACGTGCAAGGTGTTTGCGGTCGACGTGGGCTATGACGCTGCTGCCAAGGCAGTGGTAATCACGGGTACCAGCGGTGACGATCAGGTCGAGGTCAGTTGGGTAAAGAACGGAGCCGCAGACTCGGACGATCAACTTGTCGTAAAGGATCACGGAAAGGTGGTCTCAACTCAGAATGTTTGGAACCCAGGAGAGCCCTTTGCAACTCCGCGAATTCTGGTCGTCAAGTTTGAGGGAGGCAAAGGGGACGATTCAATCAACGTGAAAAATAATGTGCTGCCTCATATCGTCAGCAATGTCGATCAGACGATTGCGGTCGTACTTTCCGGTGGTGAAGGAAGCGATACGCTCTCGGGAGCCAACGGAGACGATCTCATCCAAGGCGGCAAAGATGACGACACGATCACTGGACACAGTGGCGACGACAATCTCTATGGTGATGGTGGAAACGATACGATTTACGGCGATGACAAGTGGGGAAATGAGTCTGGCAAGGATCAGATTTGGGGTGGCGACAACGACGACAAAATCTACGGCGGCAACGGCAACGATAGTCTTTGGGGTGGGAATGACCATCTTTATGGTGGCATGGGCAATGACGCCATGGTTGGAGGAAATGGCAACGATATCATGAATGGCGGCTTTGGTAGCGACATCATGTATGGCGATTTCTATTTCAGCAATGATGGATTTGTCAAAGCCGAAGATCCAACGCAGGTTGGCAACGACGTGATGAATGGAGAAAGGCAACTTCTATCAACATGGGGCTTTACTGTCTCTTGGCTTACAACACCGAAGGCTACCATCGAGTATGTAACGAAATGTCGAAGGACTTTAGCCCATCAAGGCCTTGGACAAAACGAAAAGGCAACGAAGTATTCGATGAAACTCCATGCGTGGTTAAAAGAACAAGAGCTAAAACGCACGCTTGGTCATCCAACGGATTCTACATTTTCCAAAACCCTGGAGCTCGAGTTAAAATTGTTTTTGTCGGAGGAGCGTGCTCCCTATTGAGCGCGACATGCTAATGCGAGGCATTCGGGCGTGCGAGTGACAAAACAGTTCGTCGATTACTTGACAGGTTTCGTTGCTGACTTTTCTTTTACTGCGGTAATCTCAATGATTTGTTCGTTTGCGAGAACCCAAGTTCGATCGGATGTCGATGGTCTTACCACTTGAGTTCCAGTAAACTCGCCGATCGCGGGTAGGACCAATTGCCGGTTCGATAACCAAAAGCATGGGAGCTTCCCAACCGTGTCAAATCGGGAAGAAAAACGATAGGCCGGATGAATATGACCGCATAAGTGCAAGTCGGATCCTGGACTTGGCTGTTGCGGAAGATGGGAAAGGGATATTCTCCCAAGCTGCGTACCCGAGGCCACAATTTCGATCGGCCAATGTTCCGGAAATTTTTTTATGTGCCGATCATGATTCCCAAGAACGAGCGAGAATCGCAAATCCGAATGCTCGACAAAGTATGTATCCAACGAACTCCTTATGTCATCGGAAATAGATGACCTTGCATGAAACATGTCGCCTAACAAAATCAAACGCGCCGGCTGAGTTTCCAGAACCATCTTCGAAATCGTGGACAGCGTTCCTTTTGTGGAGCCTCGCGGCGCAGCAATTCCAGCGCTCCGAAACGTAGCTTCCTTGCCAAAATGGGTGTCCGCAATGAAAAGTGTTTTTTGCTCGGGCCAGTAAAGTCCTCGTTTCGCAAGGAGCAAAAATTCGATTCCTTCGATGGAAACAGCCAAAGATGACATATTCGACTAAACGCTTTCCGAAGCGGCCTTCTCTAAAGCGGATTGCATCCGAGCCACACGTTCGGCGAGAGTCTCGCTGCTCAATCGCTCTCTAAGTTTGTCCACCATTAACGAAAACGCAAGCGGTGTTACTTTAGGTGGACGAGTGACCAAAATGCGTGCTTGCTCCATTCTCATTAACGTACCTCGCATCCGTGTGACTTCCAGTTGTTGTTCCAGAACTTCGCGGCGACATTGCTCCAGCAGCAAGTTGGTCGGATCGTACTCGCAAAAAACATCGAAGAACAAATTGCTGCTCGCCTGAATTTGGTTTGTGCTCTTGCGTTGTCCTGGCAAGCCCGATTGGATCAAGCCAGCGACGCGAGCAATCTGACGAAACTGCCTCTTGGCCATTTCGGTCGAATTCATGCTTTGCTGAATATCCTCTTGAAGCCGATCTGAAGTGAATAGACCACCGGCAATCGCTTTATCGATCGGTATTTCATGAGGCGTTTGCAAAACAAGCCCATGATCATTGCATGCCATGCTAAAGGTCGTCTTCTGAATTTTGGATAGACGGAACGCGAGCAGTGCAGCAAGCCCCTCATGCACCAGCCTACCATCAAATGGAAATAGAAACATTTGGTAACCCGTTCGATCCTTGGTCAACTCGATCAACAGTTCGTCCGTGCGAGGCAAAGTACTCCACTTGGCTTGGATATCAAAAAAGCCTTTCAGCGAATGCATCTCCAATCCTATAAGTTTCCCCTCGGCAGCTTCCTGGATTTTGAAACGAAGAGCCTTGCTCAATTCGCTCGACAACGGCATGCGGCCACCCATCCATCGTGGAATCGCATCCGGAACTCCTTTGGAACGTTTCACGTAAGCAACGTTATCTCGAATGAGCACCAGTTCAACCAGCTTGCCAGCAAACAAAAAACGGTCTCCCTGCTTAAGCTTCGAGACAAAGCTTTCTTCGACGGTCCCAATCGTGCTGCCGCTCATGTATTTCACTTTCATGGCTGCATCCGAAACGATGGTTCCGATGTTCATTCGGTGCAACGTCGCTATTCGGCGTACGGAAACCTGATATTGGTCCCCTTCCAGTTCTACACGATGGAACTCGGGATATGCCCCCAATGAGCTCCCACCATGAACAACGAAGTCCAAAACCCACTGCCACTCGTCTTGAGTCAGCGATTCGAAGACCTGCGTGGATGTGACCTCGTCGAACAGCTCGTTCGACGTGAATCCGCCACCGATGGCGATGGTAACGACATGTTGAGCCAAGACATCGAGCGGTTTGCTAAGCAGTGGGCGAGCCTCCAAATCTCCGCTTTGGATCGCGTCCTTTGCAGCCGCCATTTCGATCAATTCGACTGCATTGGTTGGAACAAAAGTAAGGCGACTTTCGGCGCCTGGCTGATGGCCGCTTCTGCCCGCTCTCTGCAGAATGCGTGCTGAACCCTTTGGACTGCCAATCTGAACCACTTGATCGACAGCGGAAAAGTCGACTCCGAGATCGAGGCTGCTCGTGCAAACAACCGCGCGCAGCTTTCCATTTTTCAATCCCGCCTCAACCCAATCCCGCACGCTTATGTCCAACGATCCATGATGCACCGCGATCTGTCCCGCCCATTCAGGTCGGTGCTTTAACAAATGTTGATACCAGATCTCGGTCTGCGATCGGGTGTTCGCAAAGACCAGGGTGCTTCCTACTTGCTCAATCAAAGCCGCAACTTGAGGAACCATTTGAGTGCCAATGTGCCCCGACCAAGGAAAGCGATCCATTTTGGCTGGAATGAGCGAGCTCAGTCGCATTCGTTTCTTGGTGTTACCCTCGATGATTCGAACAGGTTGTCGAGCTGCAACTCCAGTCAATGCATCGCGGGCCTGCGTCAGATTCCCAAGCGTTGCTGATAGCCCCCATGTTCGAATCAGCGGGTTGAACTTTCTCAGCCTCGCCAGCGCCAACTCCACTTGGACGCCTCGCTTGCTCCCCAGCAACTCGTGCCATTCGTCTACGATCACGGACTCGAGGCCGGCCAACTGCGGTTTCAACGACGCGTGAGTTAGCAACAGGCAAAGGCTTTCAGGTGTAGTGATCAATGCCGTTGGCAATTTTTTTAACTGCTTGGCTTTTAGGCTCTGACTCGAATCGCCTGTACGAGACTCCAAAAGCCAAGGCAAACCCATTGCCTCAATCGGCGAACGGAGAGCATTCTCCGTGTCAGCCGCCAAGGCTCGCAGAGGCGTGATCCATAGGAGACGCAATGGAGGTGGTGATTTTGGATTCCACTCACTCCGTTTTGGATTTTCCTTGAGCCATTGGAGAATCGGGCCAAGCCATACCGCAAGCGTTTTGCCAGAACCAGTGGCGGAGTGAACCAAGCCGCTGCAACCCTCTCCATAGGAATTCCAAGCGTCCCGTTGAAAGCGAAACGGTTTTTGCCCCTTTGATTCGAAGTACCCTAAAATGGTTTGGTGTGTCTTTCGATTTGTGCGTTTGTCTTTGAGCATAGTTTAAGGGGGCAACAAAGCCATCAACTCAGCCAGTGTATTCGCATCCTCAGGTTTTTTATCGCGTCGCCATCGAACGATACGCGGAAACCTAGTAGCTATCCCGCTTTTGTGACGCGGGCTGCGTTGCAAACCTTCAAATGCTACCTCCATCACGATGGCCGGAACCACGCTTCGAACTGGGCCAAAGGTCTCTTTCGTATTCTGTCGGACGAACCGATCGACCGAATTGATTTCAGAATCGTCGAGTCCACTATAGGCCTTCGCAAAGGGGACTAAAACGCCGCCATCCCACAGTGCGAACGTGTAATCGGTATACAATCCCGATCTCTTTCCATGTCCCTTTTGAGCATAGATCAGAACAGCGTCGATGGTAAACGGCGACACTTTCCATTTCCACCAGACACCGCGCACCCGACCCACTTCGTAGCTCGCGTCCAAACGCTTGATCATCAAGCCCTCGGCATTCTTGTCTCGGCTTTGGTCCCGAATTTTAGCCCAAGCGTCCCAGGTATGGCCTTCGAGAAGCTGCGTGCCGTTTAGATTTGGATGCTCTATAGTCGAAAGCAACGTCTCCAATCGCTTGCGTCGCTCGAAAAATGGCAACGATCGAATGTCCTCGCCCGCGTCCTGAAGCAAATCAAACGCTTGGAAGATTACGGGCACTTCGAGAAGTAACTTTTTGCTAACGGTTTTGCGACCGATTCTCTTTTGCAGTTGTGCAAATGGAAGGATTTGATTGTCGCCATGCGACGCCAGAATCTCGCCATCGAGAACGGTCCCGTCCGGCAGCAACTCAGCCGCGGACTCAATCTCCGGCCAGCGATTTTCCATGAGGTCTTCTCCTCGCGACCAGATAAAGACTTGTTCGGCTCGACGAATTAACTGTCCGCGAATGCCATCCCACTTCCACTCAGCCGCATAGTCTCCTGCATTGCCTAAGCTTTCAGGTCCACTTTCCGGGTCGACTGCGTGCGCGAGGCAAAACGGATAGGGCTGGCTAGCCATGGTATCCGCAACTTCACTGGAAATGAGAGAGCCAAAAAACGCAGCCGTCGGTTTCCAAGTACCCATCAGCCGATGAGAAATGACATCGGAAGAAATCCCAGCAAGTTCCGCAATCGCTCGCGTGACCAGCGACTTGCTCACACCAACACGGAATGCCCCCGTAATCAACTTCAGTACTACCAATCGCATTTGGGTGGGTGACTGATTCCAAATGGCGACAACGGCGCTCCGTTGTTCGACATCGTTCATGTCTCGCAAGGGTAGCAAACGACTCTCAACCCAATCGGAAAGCGAAAGATCATCGGACGGTTCGCCTGGCGGCACAACCAGCGTTAGCGTTTCGGCCAAGTCTCCGACGGAATGATAGGACTCCTCAAAGAGCCAACTCGGTATGTTCGCTTCCTCCGCCGCCCAGATTCGAAGCAGCTTCGTAGGAACCAATTGCCGAAGCTTATATCCACACAAAAAGAATGTCGCCCAAGCAGCATCTGCATGGCTGGCCGAGCGAAAATAATGGACGAGTGCACTGAGCTTCTCGTTGGTCTTCGTTGTTGCATCGATCGATGCGTAGAGGGCAGCAAAGCGTATCATGGCAATTCGATTTCCGGAGTGACATTTTCATTGTTGTCGTCTGCAGCATCTTCGTCCCCTTCGCTCCGAGTGCGGGTATCCAAAGCGATTGCGCTGCGACCGTTCTCGTTTAAATAGCGAGCAACGGACGCAGAATAGCCGTGAGTCACCCAAACAATCTCGGGGTTGCACGTATGGATGGCAGTCAACAGCGAAGGCCAATCCACATGGTCGCTCATGACAAAGCCACGATCAACAGATCGGCGACGACGAGCTCCGCGCACCGCCATCCATCCGCTGGCCATCGCCGAACTGCACCGACCAAACTTCTTCGTCCAGAGCGTGCCGTGGGCACTAGGCACTGCCACGACCATCGCTCCACGCCAATCATGCTTGCCCGCAATGGAACCGACATAGGTTGTTTCAGGGAGCGAGACGCCACTCTTACGATAGGCTTCATTCCCTTTTTCAACGGCTCCATGGCAGTAGATTTTCCCGATCGAGGGATCGAGTCCGGCAAGCAGTCGTTGGCTCTTTCCTACCGCATAACCGAAAAGCAAACAACACTTTCCCGCATCACGGCTTTCTTTCCACCATTGATTAATCGAGTCGACGATGGTTTGTTGGCCCTGCCATCGATAAATGGGGAGCCCGAACGTGGACTCGGTGACCATGATGTGGCAAGGGACCGGCTCCCAAGCGTCGCATGTAGGATCGCTCCCGAGTTTGTAGTCGCCCGTGATCAACGCTATCTGATCTCGATATTCAATACGAACTTGTGCGGAGCCCAGGATATGGCCTGCAGGATGAAAACTGATTTTGACGCCACCAACCGTTAGCTTCTCGCCATAAGAAAGAAAACGGAACTCCGCATCGGAACTCATTCTCATTCTGAGTAGCGATTCGCTTGGCCGAGCGGCAAGATAACGTTTGCATCCCCAACGAGCATGATCTGAATGAGCATGTGTAACGACCGCGCGTTCAACAGGTCTAAGCGGATCAACGTAAAAATCGCCTGGAGGGCAGTACAATCCAGACGTTGTTGATTGCAAAAAAGGTTGCATGCGCGGTACGACTTTTGACGAGAGCGTGGTTCAACTAAGGGACGGACGATTCTACCGGAACTGTCGCTCCAATCAGCGACTTTTCTATTCATTTCCGTGAGCCTGAGACGCTAGCCGATTTTTGCAGTTCGAAGGATCGAGGCTAGAATGTCGGACTCACTTTGTCGGCGGTGTCTGGAAAAACTGTCTCGTCGGTCACTCTTGCCGACAGTGACTTTGCACTGCAAGTGAAGTAGGTAACTGGATCGAAAAGAATACGGTGTGATCGATGTGATTGCGCCGTTTTCGGTACATAGGCGTTAAGTCCACGGAATCAAAAAAGTAATCCGTGGCACTCCAAACAATTTCCTGTGATTAATACGATTTCCATTAATTGGTACAGCGTTTGTATTCATGATTACGGTGAACAGCAATTGCTGATCAGCGAGAAGTAAGTTTGGCAATCGAAGGTGTTTGGGGGGGTACGACGATGTTTTCCAACGTAAAAGGGTATGTACAGGCTTGGCGACTTTGGTTCGCGGCTATCAGCTTGGTGTCCATTCTGGCACCATCAACTTTTGCAAATCCATGGTCGCGTGCGTTAGGAGATGCGCGCTCTGTCCAGTACCGAACCAAAGACATTGCCGACAGACTCAATCGGGAGTTCCCCTATAGTCAGGTAACAACGGTTGCACTCCATATGGACAATGCAGCATGTCAATTGGTAGAGGACGTCAAGTGTGGTGCTTCCTGGCAACAGATCCAAGGCTCCTTGTCGCGAACGTGTGCACTTGCTGGCCAAGTGAACGCTTTGGCCAATGCCGATTGCAATGTTCGAAACGATCGTCGAACTCGCGACTATATCAACGATCTGTCGAAGCGAGTCGAGCGACTGCGGTGCAACCTTGACAAAGCGTATGCGGCCACTCAACCTAAGTTTTGTCCACCGCCTGCGGTTTCCAATCCCATAAATTGGAAAATGCAATTTCAACCGGACCCATTTGCAAACTCCCGGAATAATGGCTGGAACAACAGCTTTCAATACCGCGGAATACCTATGGCAGATCCACGGATTAACTCACAACCTGGTTATCCACGGGATACCTACGAGTTCGACTCGCCGAAATACGAAGAACATTCGATACCGTTCGGATCAACTCCAGAAGCTTTGCCACCTGGAATACCCGCCGGCCCAATCGAGTATCGAGTTGAAAGAAATGTCCCGTTACAAAACCCACGTACTGCAGCATTCGTACAGCTCGGACTTCAAGCGATTAAACGGATGGCGCAGAATCGATAGTGCGAGGAAAATTGAGGGGGACCATGCAACAGCCACTTGCAAGCAAGTAGCTTAGTGAGCACTGCGAGCTAGCAAACGGTGGCATTTCTCAGGCCAATCTCGACACAATCGCGGCCAGCGATTGCGCGGCCTGTTCGATTTCAGCATTATTTGTTTCTTTGGAGACACTGAATCGTATACCTCCGCGAACGAGCGGCGGTGCCAGTCCCATGGCTTCAAGGACATGTGACGGTTGACTCGATCCGCTTGCGCAGGCTGAACCTGTGCTGCAAGCGATACCGGCCATGTCCAAAGCCAGTTGAAGAGCCTGCCGATCAATGCCTGGGAATACCATACTCAGAGTGTGGGGGAGACGAGCGGATTGCGATCCTACGGCAATCGCAGTTGGAATGGCTGCAAGTGTGCTCGATTGCAACGCATCGCGTAGGCGTTGCATTTGGACAACATGTTCAGAAAGGTGAGCTATGGCGTTTGTGACTGCCAATTCAAATCCCCCAGCGAGAACTGGCATTTCCGTTCCTGGTCGTTGTCCTAACTGCTGGAACCCTCCGAAAGACCTAGGACTCAGTGGAACGCCATGCCGTAATATGATGGCTCCAATGCCTACCGGACCATGCAATTTGTGAGCTGTGATCGACATCGCATCCACGTCCAAACCTTCGAAGTTCAATTCGGATTTTCCAAGTACCTGGACGGCGTCCGTGTGAATAAGGACACCCGCTTTGCGACACAATTCAGCTGCTCTGGCCACCGGTTGCAAGACGCCAGTCTCATTGTTAGCAAGCATCAGTGAGACCAATGAGATGGGCCCGCTTGTCGACGATGTAGCCAACCATTCCTCAAGTCGATCCAGGATGACGACCCCATCCTTTGAACATGGCAAATAGCGGATTTCTCGCCCCTGCTCGCTGGCATGTTGGGCTGCGGCGAGAACGCTAGGATGTTCAATGCTGGAAACGACGATCGCACCTGGTATCCTCTCGGTAAGGCCGAAGATAGCGAGGTTGTTCGACTCGGTGCCGCCGCTTGTGAAAAGCAGCTGATCGCTTGCCATTCCCTGTGTCCGGCCCCCACATCGATTCAGGATAGTCTCGCGCGCCAGCTCAACAACTTGTCTAGCTTGTCGACCGGCGAAGTGCTGGCTGCTCGGGTTGGCCAATCGCATCTGCATGAGCTCATGCATGCGTTCAACCACGCTTGGGTCGATTTGTGTCGTCGCATTGTTGTCAAGGTAGATCAAGGCTAAAGTGCATCCCATTGCCAATACGATGGAATCTCCGCTTCAAAACGAAGCTCCGCTTTAAAAGTGGGGTGACTTAGCTCCAATCTTCGACAATGCAAAGCGATCCCTTCCGGAAAGGACTCTTCGGCTCCATATTTTTTATCGCCAAGGATTGGGCACCCGATCGCTTCCAATTGTGCTCGTATCTGATGCTTACGTCCAGAAATCAGATTAATCTCCAGCTCGAAACCGAGTCGATTTTGCCCAACGCACTGATACTCAAGAATCGCAAGTTTGCTTTCCGGAGTTGCTGACGTGCTGACTCGCGTTTTGAAGTCTTCTTCTCTACGCACTAGATTGTGCTCAAGCCTCGCTGCAGACTCCTTGGGGCGATTGCCAACAATGGCCCAATAAGTCTTTCGCGTAGTATGTTCGCGAAACTGCTCGCTCAATCGCCTTGCCGACTTGCTAGTCCGTGCAAACGGGATTACTCCTGTCACCGGCGCATCGAGTCGACTGACGACCCCAATAAAAACGTTGCCGGGCTTATCGTACTTGTCCTTTATGTACGCAGCCGACCAATCCAGAAGGCTTTTTTGGCCTGGAAGTGCTCCTTGGACAACCCAATTGGCTGGTTTGTTCAGAACCAAAAGATGGTTGTCCTCGTAAAGAATCTGCATGTCTATCGGCGCTCGTTAGGCGCCGACCTTCCATGTCTCTCCGCTGCTAAACAGCTTTTGAAGATTGCCTTTGCCTTTTTGCTCAATCGCCTGATCAATCTGGCCGCGAACAGCTTCTTCGAATGTTTGGTGCTCGACCGCTCGGAAGACTCCGATCGGTTCAGGGAATTCTGGTCGGCGAAGTCTCGAGAGCATGTAAACCAAAGTGGAATTCGCTTGCTCGTCATGGAACAGGAGGTCGTCTTCCTTTACCTTGCCTTGGCTTAAATCCACAATTTCCAAGTTCAAACCGTTGAGGCGAATGCCTTTGTCTTTGTTCTTACCATAGATCATCGGCTTGCCGTGTTCGAGCTCAATCGTCGCATCTTCGCGCGTGGCTTTATCCTGCGCGTAGGCAAAAGCGCCATCATTAAAAACATTGCAGTTTTGGTAGACTTCGACAAACGACGTCCCCTTGTGTGCGGCGGCGCGCTTTAGAGTGTATGCCAAGTGCTTGACATTGCTATCGACGGATCGAGCGATGAAGCTCGCTTCGGCACCGACTGCCACGCTGATCGGATTTAGTGGATGGTCAACAACGCCCATCGGCGTACTCTTGGTGATCTGCCCCTCAACACTGGTAGGCGAATACTGCCCTTTGGTTAGTCCATAAATGCGGTTGTTGAATAGAATGATGTTCAAGTCAACGTTGCGACGCAGCAAGTGAATGAAGTGATTGCCGCCGATGCTCAAGGCGTCGCCATCACCTGTGATAACCCAAACGCTAAGTTCCGGTCGTGTTAACTTAAGCCCGGTCGCAAACGTCGGTGCACGACCATGAATCGAGTGAATGCCGTACGTATTGACGTAGTATGGAAAACGGCTGCTGCAGCCAATGCCGGAGATAAAGACAGTCTTTTCGGGAGGAACGCCGATTTCCGGTAAGACTTTTTT
>JANLUJ010000695.1:0-4369 GCA_031363425.1 Pirellula sp. | reverse complement strand
GGATCCAGCCAGCCTTCAGCTGCTTTCCACAAGTTTGACTAACCACTGTGGACCTAGGTCAGCGTCAGCGGGCAACGATATGGACGTGGACGAGGCCAGCGACAGCGCCCCTCCGCAGCTTGGCTAGAAGCTACTTCGGCTACGGCGCTGGCTGCCTAGCTTCGTCCTTTCCACAGGTTGGTTGATAACACGGTAGACATTGGCGCTGGCCCGATTCGACTTGTCTTGCTACGTCGGATAGACCGGAGCGGTAAGCGGCGGGGTTTGGCTTCAGTTGCCCTTTAATAATTCCTAACCGAAAGAACGCAGTCTACTGTACTAGTCTGGTTGCATTGCCGACAACTCGTTTCCACTCGGATCAAGGAAATGAAATCGCCTCCCTCCCGGAAAGCTGAAGATTGGCTTGACGATCGATGCGCCTGTCGCGACCACCGCAGCAAGTGTCCCCTCCAAATCCTTGACCTCGATGACAGGTAAAGGAGCTTTAGTCGCTTCCGATGGATTTGCTTGGAGCCCGATATCAACATCTCCTGTTAGCGTGCAGGCATATGATGGTCCAAATCCCGTCATTTTCATGCCGAACACTGTTTCGAAAAAATGCTGGCTTGTCGAAAGATCTCGCGTAGGAAGTTCAATAAAATTGGGTCTGCCCATCGGGGAGTTCCTTGCTGTTCGTTGCCTCGAAAAACTTGTTGCTTTACTAGTCTAGCTGCTTTCTCAAAAACGGAAACTACGCCTTTTCAATCCAGGTACCAGCCTAAATCGTGTCAGCATATATGGATGTGCCTTCCCGTGCGGGTATGTGGAGCCTTATCCGGAGTTTTATGCGAAATTGAAGCGCATGGCTGACAACGCGGGACGAATGTTAGCGGAACGATCCCCAATCTCCAATGATAAAGTCAAAGGCGAGCTGCTGTTGAAAAACCGCGAGAGGCAGGTCACGTTTTTCCAAGAGATGTCACGATCAATGCGTATGCTTGAGGAAATCGCTCGCAACGAGCTCCGAGGTCAGCCGCTTGAAAACGCGCAACGACAATTTCTGAGAGAGACGTTCGATGACAGCGGCAAACTGAAATTCGGCAGTGCAACAGTAACGGACTTCAATGGATGGTACTCCAGGCTGTATTACGGACGACATCAAGATCCTACGCTTTGGTCGCCCATGGCGAGCAAACCGGTAGTAGCTGACGTCCATACGAGTCCAGAAAGATTGCCTGTTGTTCTCGAGGCCGCAACAGGCGATGCAAGACTCATGCTCATCGCCATTGAAGGGCCTAAGAACGCTACTGTGTACGTTGGCCCAGTCTCTTCGTATTATGAGTTCTGGCAACCTGCTGAGCAGCGGTTGACTGACGAAGAGTGGAGAAAACGCTTGGCCGCGGACCCACCGCCACGTCCAGATTGGGTGGCAGGGTTTGAAGCTGATTCGGTTCAAAGGCCACCTGAAAAGAGAGTAACCGCCATTCGAAAAGAAAATCAATTCGCATTCACAATCGAGAACGCAAGCAACGTTTAGGGGTACCCTGCATCTCACTCGAATCGATTCTACAATGGCAGATTATGCTCTTTTTCGAGGCAATGTTGAGCTCGGTGTCTTGACCCTCGAAGGCGGTGATTTCCCGTGGCAAACAGGGGCTTTTTTCCCTACTGACGACTTTGACGGCGTTCGTTCATTGTTCGATGAATTGTTTGACAGCGTAAATGGCGGAACGGGCAAGTTCAATGATATCTGGAACCGGATCATTGAACCTGGGGTTTATCTTCAATCACTTCATAATGGGAATCGCCTTACCGAGTTCACTTTGCATATCCGCCGGGAAAGATTCCGGTTGAGAGTAATGGAGAATCGCAACTCCCCAGAGGCTTTCGCATGATCGGTGCTATCGCAGGTGACATTATCGGCTCAGTCCACGAAGGTGTTGGCACCAAGACGAAAGAATTTCCTCTCTTCGACGAGTATTGTCGGTTTACAGATGATACGGTTCTCACCGTTGCTGTTGCCTCGCATATCCTGCACGGTGGAGATTACGTCGATCTGTTCCACGAGTACTTCCACGCCTACCCACAAGCAGGATACGGTGGGAATTTTATTCGTTGGGCGAGATACCGACACCGCGAACCCTACAACAGTTGGGGAAATGGCTCGGCGATGCGAGTGAGTGCTATCGGCTTTGCCTGCGGATCAATTGACGAGGTGATGGCCCAAGCTCGAAAGAGCGCCGAAGTCACTCATAACCACGCCGAAGGAATCCGCGGCGCACAGGCGACAGCTATCGCCATCTACCTGGCCCGGATGGGTCAGAATAAGTACGACATCAAGGCCCATATAGAAAGCGAATTCGGGTATCAGCTAAGCGATCATCTGGATGACATTCGGGAAGCGTACTCCTTTGATGTCTCCTGCCAAGGCTCTGTGCCACAATCGATAATCGCATTCCTGGAGTCGGACGGCTACGAAGACGCTGTCCGAAATGCGATTTCGCTGGGTGGCGACGCTGATACGATGGCCTGCATCGCGGGCGGGATAGCCGAGGCTTTCTACGGTGGCGTGCCTGAAGACATCAGGAAACAAGCATTAGGCTCGCTCGATGAACGATTGCAGAGTGTCGTAGCCGAGTTCATTGCAAAGTATTGTGATCGCCGATCACATAGAGGATTGAATTCTGCGTAGCTGCACCGGGGACGCGCGTGGGCTGGCCTTGGTCGATTGCCGTATTGCGTATCCCGCAGGAACCTTGCCTGCGCCCCTTTCCACTGGTTGGTGCGTAGTCCGTCGTACCGATTTCCAAACTAGCCCCCCACTGTGGACATTGGCGCTAGTCGCTTGGAATCGAACTGCGGGATCGGCCTAGCAGCAATTTGCCGAAGCGCGGCAACGATTCAATGATGCTGCGAAAGCCGTTGGAGCAACCATCTCTTCGCACAGCATCGATATGGAATGCGAAGGCGAGCTCGCAATCGATGTGGCCACCATAGGTGCGGACGACGCACCAACTGTGGTGACCTCATCCGGCGTCCACGGTGTTGAAGGTTTTTTTGGCTTAGCCGTTCAGCACGCGATTCTTGTTCGGCTGCGGCAAGCGCGTGCCGAGTCCAACATCCGGCACGTCTTGATTCATGGAGTAAATCCATTTGGCTTTTCGCGGATCCGACGCTTCAACGAGGAAAACGTTGATCTAAATCGCAATTTTCTAACCAACGACGGCGATTTCTCAGACGCTTGATGGCTATGCCAGCCTGAACGGGTTTCTGAACCCAGAATCTCTGCCTTCGCGCTTTGAGCCGGTAAAGCTGAAGGCAATATGGAATATCTGGCGTCATGGCCTGCAGACGCTGAAACAGTCGGTGGCCGGTGGCCAATACGAGTATCCGCGAGGACTCTTTTTTGGCGGACACGGTCCATGCAAATCTACTCAGATTGTCTGCGCAAATTGTGATGATTGGAGTTTGGTCCATGTTCGGGAATTAGAACCGATTCACAGCGTTGCCCCATCCAGGTTAACATCGTGCTACTTCCACAATCGTTGATTCACCAAGTATTTCTCCAGCTAACGCCGCCAATCCTCGCGTTAATCTCACTTCTCCAAAAACCCACACGAATCCGTTCACTACTACTCGTCAAACCTCAAGAGACGGATTTGAAAGTGGCGTACGACTGCGGAATCTATCAAGCCTCGATCGGCCTCTTCCCTAGCCTCCAGCTTCCCACCAACATGTGGCCGTAGCTCGATCAAGCCATCGTCCGCTTTTCCAAAAAGTACATTAACCACTGTGGACCTAGGTTAGCGTCAGCGGGCAACGATTTGGAAATGGACGATGCCAGCGACAGCGATTTCCAAACTTTGGCTAGAAGCTACTACGGCTACGGCGCTGGCTGCTTGCGATGGGACTGATGAATGGGATAGACTGAGGCGACCAGGCGGCTTCACTTTCGTAAGTCCATCAACGATTCGGCTATTGCGCGAAAGATTTGACCAAATGGCCCCAGGAGACGAACTATATTCATTTTCAGATCGTAATCGCGGAGGCGTTCATCTTCAGTTCCGTGATGGAAAGCTCATTAACCATCCTCGAACTCTATACGACCCAGAACCGCTCGCAAAAATGAATAATTTTCCGTTTCCAAACGCCTTCCTACGTTTCGGGATACTGCCATACTATGTTCCTATCGCGATTCTGCTAATCCTGGTTGACTATCGCTTGCAACAACGCAAACTGCGACACCCAGTTGAGACGCCAACTAAATCAATACAAGAGAAACTGTAGCCAGCGATTGCACCTAAGTTGCGAGCCGGTGCACTGGAAAATCAATGATTTGCTCCGCTGCTGGGTGAATTGGTTCCAAGCGTTCCATCCGCCCTTGGCCATA
>JANLUJ010000662.1:0-1832 GCA_031363425.1 Pirellula sp. | reverse complement strand
AAAACGCAAAACAACTCTTGGACCAGCACACCTATGAATCGGTCCAGTGGCATTTTCACGATTCAACTGGCTCACCGTTTTGGCTCGCAAAAAAATCTGAGCTCAATTTCGATCCCTTAAAAGAAGTGAAGGTTTTTGACGATCTGAAGAAGTTCCCCGAGTTTGAAGATGAGTGGCTTCGCGGCGGCCCAATCAACCGTTGGATACCGAAAGGGTTGCTTGGAAAGCCGACTTATGTGTTTGAAACTGGGGGCACGACTGGAATACCGAAGAGTCGGATGGTAATCGATGACTTCAGGATCGACTATGAACTTTTTAGCCATACCCTCCCCGATGAGTATTTTCCAAAGGGCTCGAACTGGCTGATGCTCGGACCGTCTGGTCCTCGTCGACTTCGATTGGCCATTGAACATCTATGTCAATATCGAGGCGGAATCTGCTTTTGTATCGACCTGGACCCGCGGTGGGTTGTCAAGCTCATCAAAAAAGGTTGGATGGAACACTTGGAGGAATACAAAAGACATTGCATTGACCAGGCGATCACGATCTTAGGTGCAAACCACGATATTAAGTGTATGTTCACCACACCCAAGCTGCTTGAGTCGCTCGCTTCAGGACTTGCTGAAAAGGACACGAGCATACAGGAAATTGGTATCACTGGAATTTTTTCGGGTGGAACAGAGTTTACTCCGCAGTGGACTCGCGTTTGTGTGGAAGAGCTCGTGGGTGGGCCCGCCAGTGAAAGCGGCGTGTACATGACACCCACTTATGGCAATACGTTAATGGGATTAGCCTGCTCTCGACCGGTAACTGTCGATGATGGATACACGATTGCATACTATGCACCTCAGCCGCGAGCTGTCGTTGAAGTTGTCGATTTTGACGATCATACCAAGGTGGTTGGGTATGGCGAAACAGGCCGAGTAAAACTATATACGATGACCAAGGAATTCTTTGTGCCTGGCTTCCTCGAGCGGGACGAAGGTGAACGCGAAATGCCATTCAAAAATTATCCGTGGGATGGCGTCAGTGGCGTTAGGCCCTACAGAGCCTTTGCATCGTCAACCACGGTTGGCGTCTATTAATGGCAAAGATACAAAATTAGTGAGCGAGCGTTTGCGACATTCGTCGATTGGACGAGGATCGCGATTTCAACTTCCTACATATCCGCTGGAGAATAATTTGCCGTGTTGACCATCAATCCGATCCGCTGGGGCAAGCAATACAAGTCGCTCGATTTTCAAGACGTGTTCCATTTTGACACTGGAGAGCCGATCGCAAGGATTGGTCAAGTTAACGGTGGCATGGTCGAAATGGACATGAGGAAGGCCGCGAATGCAAGGAAAGCTCTCCGGTCAATCCCAACTTCAGATTTGTTGGCGAGATGCAAGAAGGCAGCTTACCTATTCGAGCATGAGACTTTGCCACTCGGTGACGGCCAGCAATCGGTAGATGATTTTATTCATCAGCAATCGGCAAGCACGGGACTTCCCGAACACATGTGCCGGAACAATATGCAAAAGAACTGCTTTGTCCTTAGCAACATAGACACAATTCTAGATGCGCTGACGCGTGGTGTGGATCTCGACATTTTTTCGAAGGGCTATGGCGAAGAGGGACGAAATGTAACTGTAAGCTTTCAGTGCCAGACTCCTGTATTGGGCGCAGTGCTTCCCAACAACTCGCCTGGAGTTCACACTTTATGGCTACCTGCGGTACCACTTCAAGTCGGACTGGTACTGAAACCTGGTTCACAGGAACCCTGGACTCCTTATCGGATGATTAGCGCGTATATCGAAGCGGGTATTCCGGCTGAAGCTTTTTGCTTGTAC
>JANLUJ010000562.1:0-4200 GCA_031363425.1 Pirellula sp. | reverse complement strand
GTCGTGGCTGACGCTGCTAGCGTCAGTTGCAGAGTCGTCGATGGAACAAATCGAAAACCATCGGAAAAATGATTTGAGATAAACCCGGATCATAGCGATGTCCTTCATCTCGCAAAAACGCGTGTTCACCGTTGAACTCATGCCAAGAGAAGTTTACATTGGCATTCGACATTGCATCGTAGATGATTCGTCGACCTTCGAGTGGTATATGTGGATCTTGGCGTCCCCAAACCATCATCATTTCCGCTTGTATCTCGGGCATGCGCGCCAGCGTATTGTCATTAAGACCCTTGCCTAAGCTTCGTTTGTGAATATCGGTGGCATAGAAGCAGACTCCCGCCTGAACTTTGGCATTCATAGCAGCGCGAAACGCTAGATGTCCGCCAAGACAGATCCCCAGAGTCGCCACCCGTCCATTGCAATTGGGCAATTGAAGCAAGTAGTCAATCGCTGCAATCGCATCAGCATCATAGCTTGCAAGCTCTTTGGTGATCTTGAGCTTGTTGCCGCGATCGGTTCCGGTCTGGTCGTATGCAAAGACTTCACCCGGATTCGCAAACTCGTGATATACCTCGGGCACAGCTACCACGAACCCATTGCCTGCGACGAATGCCGCTGTTCGAGCGATGGGACCTGTCATTTGATAGATTTCAGAAAACAACAATACCGCTGGGTATTTGCCCGTTCCGACGGGTCGAAACAAATGGCTTCGCATCGTACCCAACGGGGTGGGTAGATCTACAAACTCGGTTGGGTGAATCCGCATGGTAACTTTCCTCTCCTGATGGCTTTCTCGTTTAACCCTCGCAGCGGCGTGACCTGCATTTGACAGTCTTCATCTCAGCGCCCGCGGCTTCGCCGGTTAAACATAGGCAGACATGCACTCAAAAAAAAATCGGCCCGTCACAATTTGTAACGGGCCGATTTTTATTAGATCATGTCTGGTGACAAGCTGTCCAAAATTCGAGATTAACGAATTCGAGTGCTGCTTGCTTGAATGACATGACGCTTGGTGTTCATGTAAGCATGTGGGTCAACGACTGGTGCTGGTGCAGCCATCGGAGCAGACATTGGTGCCGATACTGCTGTACCGCCACACGAGCTGCATCCGCTTGGAGCCGAACCGCCGCATGAGCTGCATCCCGAAGGTGCACATGAGTCACAGCTTGATGCTGTATCACAGCTGCTCTTGCACTTGAAAATCTTAGCGAGCAAACCACGCTTTCCAATCTTGAGGCCACATCCGCTATCGCAAGATGGAGCTCCGCAAGGATCGCATGCAGCGATCTCAGCGCCGCAGCTTGGTCCACAGCTTGGAGCAGCGCCACAACCTGAACCGCACGAAGCCATTTCGGCTCCACAGCTAGGTCCTGCGCCGCATGCTGGTGCTCCGCAAGGATCTGCACAGCCAGAATGGCAAGATAGCTTGCTCTTCAAACCGGCAAGTCTAGCCTTGAGGTGTGATAGAATCGGTCTGCGAGGTCCGCAGCACGAGCTTTCAACTCCGCAGCTAGGAGCAGCACTGCAGGAATTGCACGAAGCAATTTCTGCACCACAGCTTGGTCCGCAGCTTGGGGCTGCGCCGCAACCTGATCCGCATGGTGCAGCCATCTCGGCTCCACAGCTTGGACCAGCGCCACAACCGGATCCACAGGGTGCAGCCATTTCGGCTCCACACGACGGATCGGACACGGATGTATCGCAGCAAGAACTGGAAGCTCCGCAACCGCGACCACCGAGTAAACGATGTAAAAGGTCGCCACCAAAGCTTTGGCCGCAAAGGCTAGCGCTCAGTACCATCGACCCTACTAATATGTTCAATTTCATCGAGCCAAATCTCCCTACGTATATATTGTCACTGACTAATGTGTACAAGTCGACTTGAACGGTTGAGTTGAGACCGGTTTCGGCGCACGAAGTCGCCGCCGAAATCGCCCTCTACTGGCGTGGCATTGTGCGATGAGCTTGCGCTCACCACCATTGACTTCGTTAGCCTCGTTTCCAAAATGGAAGCTTCCATGTAAAGCTGCCATTTCTCCGTTGTTCATCGTGTTTCGAAGGACCCCTCAGTCCTTCGCAACAGCACAGTAGTTGCCGGTCGAGTATTCCTGTTACTCGATCAGTTTCTGGGTCACCGGCAATTCATTGGATCACATCTTTCTCACTCGGATGAACGTACAACCGAGGTAAGATGCGTCGTTGAGGGAATGTATCGGTCGGTCGATGAAATGCCCTTGAGCAAGCCATTCCATTTTTTGAAAAATGATGCCGGATAAGAGTTTACGTCAATTATGGCGATGGAAGAGGTCATTCGAATCTTGCCGCCAATGCGGTAGAATAGATTACCCATACCACCAATACTCAACCGTATTTTTTGAGCAATCGTCAAAGTCATCCAGCCTTATGCGTAATGAAAGTTCCAAAGAACGAAAATGAAAATCGCGTACCTCACGGCTGGAGCTGCCGGAATGATTTGTGGTTCTTGTTTGCACGACAATGCGCTAGCTAAGTCGCTCATTCGGTTAGGTCACGACTGCATTCTGATTCCTGCATACACCCCAATCCGCACGGACGACGAAGATGTCAGTATCGACCAAGTCTTTATGGGCGGGATCAATGTCTATTTGCAGCAGAAAATGCCATGGATAGCTTATCTACCAAGTTGGCTGGACAGCTTTCTCAATCGGTCTTGGATCATTAATCCACTCACCAAGAATGCTGGCAAGACATCCCCCGATTTGCTTGGCGCGCTGACAATCTCCATGCTGCAAGGTTCGCAAGGACGACAGCGGAAGGAATTCAGGAGACTTCTCGATTGGCTTTCGAGAGATATCCAACCTGATGTTATGGTCTTTACCAACCTTCTGGTCGGAGGCGGAATCCCAGAGGTGAAACGCATGGGCTCGACCCGTGTCTTTGTCACGCTCCAAGGTGACGACATCTTTTTGGATTCGTTGCCGGCCAAGTTTCGAACCAGGGCAATTGAACTGATGCGTGGCTTGGTTCCCTCAATAGATGGCTTTTTAGTTCATTCGGTGGACTATGCAGACCGGATGGCATCTTTGTTGAAAATACCCACCAGCAAGATCCACGTGGTGCCTCTTGGAATCGATGTAAGCGATTTTCGAAAGATTGGCAGGACGCCGCGTTCGGCCGAGACTTTTACGATTGGCTATCTCGCTCGTATGGCACCGGAAAAGGGACTACATCGATTGGTAGACGCATTTATTGCAATCGCAGATCAACCCGAGGCGAAGCACGTTTGTTTGAAGCTGGCTGGATGGATGGGTTCACAGCACACGGAATTCTGGGACGAGCAAAAAGCCAAACTGAATCGATCTGGCCTCGGCAATCGTTGGGAATACCTCGGTAGTATTGATCGCGACGAGAAAGCCAAGTTCCTTACTTCGATCGATATGTTTTGTGTGCCGACCACTTACACAGAACCCAAAGGACTATTCCTGTTAGAAGCAATCGCATCGGGCACACCTTATTTACAACCTGACCACGGTGCGTTTCCCGAGCTTCATCGGAGAATGCAATTGCTCGACGGGGGGCGACCTTTGGGTTCATTGTTTCAAGCGAATTCGTTGGACGATCTTTCCTCCAAGCTACTCGACGGTATACGCGCCAATAAGCAAACTACGACAGCTTCAGAAAAGGTCCTTGAGGAAATCGATATTACCAAACATGCGTCGCGAGTTCTCGCGTGTTTCGTTTAAAGCCGAGCTATTTCGTCTTACCTCCAAGCCGTAGGCGACGTGGCGGACGCTGCTAGCGTCCTGCTCGGATCGTAACGATTATTCCGGCAACCAACAGTCATTTTGTAACCTAGACTCAATTGGACTGGTCTCAATTACCCGCACCCTCGAATTCGGCGATCCCATTCGCCCACCAACCATGCGCCAATCTTCGTCGACAAACACGGAAAATTCTGAATCGACTGGCAACCCGATACTTGCAATCGGCCTAGTCTCCCTGATTGGAATTTTGTGCGGTTATTGTTGGTGGCTCGGCGATCAAGTTGCAATGATTTCGTTAGGCGTGATCGATCTAGGATGCGTTGTTGGATATTGGTATGGGATTTGGCGAACAGTAGGTTCCTCATTAGGCGTTTGGGCTGGATGCCAACTTGCCGCGCCAACGGCTACACACTTGGTTCCGATTCTCGAAAAGCAATTTGGCCAATCGATTCCTGCG
>JANLUJ010000557.1:0-1749 GCA_031363425.1 Pirellula sp. | reverse complement strand
GCCTGGATACCCATCTGGGCAGTTTCAGTATCGCGCATTTCACCCACGAGGATAATGTTCGGGGCCTGTCGCAACATCGCGCGAATAATGCGGGCGAAGTCGAGTCCAATATTGTGGCGAACCTCGACCTGATTGATGCCTGGCAGGTAATATTCTACCGGATCTTCCGCCGTAATGATTTTGCGGTCCGGACGATTCAGGGCATTCAAGGCAGCGTACAACGTTGTGGTTTTTCCAGATCCCGTCGGACCTGTAACCAAAAGAATTCCATTTGGACGCTTAATTAGTCCCGTGAATACTTTAAAGTCTCGCTCCCCCAAGCCGAGTTGCTTCACCCCGACTTTGATGTTGTCCTTGTCCAGAAGTCGCATGACTGTGGACTGCCCGTGATTCGTTGGAATGACGCTGACCCGAAGATCCAGCTCCTTTTCCCCAACGGTGATTGTGATTCGACCGTCCTGAGCACGACGCCGCTCGGCAATGTCCATCTTGGCCAAAATCTTGATACGCGAAAGGATCGCACCAAGCAGCCGTCTGGGGGGGCTGTCTCGTTCCACCAAAGTGCCGTCAATTCGATATCTGATTCGAACTCGATCTTCGAACGGCTCAACGTGAATGTCCGATGCTCGCAATTGGACCGCTTCCTGAATCATGTACTGTACCAGTCGGACGACCGGGGCGCTATTCTCGTCGGAGCCCTCCTCGGCTTGAGCCTTGTCCTCTTCTGTCTCGGTAAAGTCGATTTGAGTGTCCGTGAACTCTTGCAACATCGAGTCGGCCGACTCACCCTCAACCTGACCATAATATTTGTTAATGGCCTCTTGGATTTGTTCCTGCGGGGCTAATGCAGTTTCAACTTTACGGTTCAAAATGAAACGCAGCTTCTCGATGGTTTCAATGTCAAATGGATCCGAAACCAATACCTTGATGGTCTCGTCTTCGTCGGACACTGGAATAATCTTGTTTTCCCGCGCGACCGACTCAGGAACCAGCTGGATCACATGATCAGGAATTCTAATGGTTGCTAGGTTTACATATTCGAATTTGTAGAATTCCGCGATAGCCTGTGTGACTTCTTCGCCTGTGGCGTAGAGTAAGGTAGTCAGGCACTGACCGATGGGTTTATTCTCTTTTTTCGAGATCAACTTGGCTTCGGAGAGCTGGTCGAGCGAGATAACTCCGCGCGTGAGCATCAGGTCGGTAAATTCGCGCATTGGCTGGTCCACGATAAGCCTCCAGCAAAAAGCAGAGTCAGAAGAGAAAAGAGTCGGAAATGGCGCGACTGATTTAGTGCGATCAGCCCGACCTCCAAGTATATCGCATGGGCTTAGTCGCAAACAAACACCTTTCTCGAACTTTCAGTCCCTTTTCCAAACAAATAGCGTAAAACGCAGTTAAAGCCACCGTAGGTCAGTAGCTTGGACCCCTGGCCCGAGTTTCGCACGGCCCAGGGGGCCATGCTACAGATAGATTTAAGTCGGCCGTTCGCCTAATGATTATTCTGGATAAGCCCATGGTTATGGAATAGCCTTAAACAAAGTCGCAAAGTGCTCGGCGGTTTGTCGGGCAAGCCGAATGCATTGAGGAATGCCGACACCATCGAACGCGTTACCGATCAAGCGAAGCGAATTATCCTCGTTTACTGATTGACGAATCGATGCGATCAGTTGTGGATGCCCGACTAGGTATTGCGGCATGGCTTCGTTCCATCTGACGATGGTTTGCCAACGCGGCAAGCTGCCTGGGCCG
>JANLUJ010000527.1:0-2110 GCA_031363425.1 Pirellula sp. | reverse complement strand
TTACAATGCAAACTTGCATGACTCCGCCTCGATTCATATGCTAACGGGCCGACCGTTGGAGGGACCCGACCGCGAACTATTTGCGCCTCAACCGCAATTCTACCCGAGCTACGGAAGCGCGGTCGCTTACATGAATCGAGGCGCTGAATCCGAGGTTCCTTTCGCATCGCTCCCATTTGTATTCCACAATGTCGTTCCCACGCCATGTCAGGGGGGCGGTTTTCTCGGAAGTGCCTTCGACCCGCTGCTAATCGACGTCGATCCCATACGGAAAATTTATCCGGTCGAATCGCTACTCTTGCGAGACGGCATGAACTTGAAGCGATTAAGCCAACGACGCGAATTGCTCGATACATTGAACACCAACGTTCAAGCGACTCATCCTGTAAGCCAGTTTTATGACAAGGCTATTCGCCTGTTGGAGTCCGAATCGATTCGCAACGCGATGGACCTTAGTCGTGAGTCCGAATCGGTTCGAGAACGTTATGGTTACGATACTTCCCCCGTTTTGAATGGAGAGGTCAACGGCGGAGGCGGAGAGATGGCATATGCGCGTGAGATGCGAGGCCAAAACTATCTTCTGGCTAGACGCCTTGTGGAGTCCGGTGTTCCGTTTATAAACGTCTACGATTGTAGGACGCAAGGACAAAATTGGGATGCGCATGCCAATTGCGCCAGTCAACACAAAAACTACCTGCTTCCGCAAGCGGACCGAGCCTTGTCGGCGCTAATCGAAGACTTGGATCAACGAGGCTTGCTGGAATCAACGTTGATCGTAGCGACTGGCGAGTTTGGTCGGACTCCCAAGATCAATGCAACGGCCGGACGCGACCACTGGCCACATTGCTATACCGTCTTGATGGCTGGAGGCGGAGTTCAAGGTGGTTCCGTATTTGGAGCGAGCGATAGGTTGGGTGCTTATCCTGTTTCGAATCCCGTGACTCCAGGTGACATTGCTGCAACGATTTATTGGCGATTTGGCATCAACCACGCGGCCGAGATTCGCGACCAAACTGGTCGTCCACATCGGCTCACAACAGGCGAACCAATTAGAGCTTTGTTTTAGAAGGGTCGAGCCATTTCGATTATTCTGCCTGCTGGCCTAGGCGAGCAACAGGCTGAAAAAAAGCACCAGTAGCACGACGCGCGAGCTAGTGAATTGGCAGCTGGAATAACTAGATTGCGCGTTTTGGAGTTGCACCTTGCTGCATTTATCGCGAAGCGTTTACAGTCATTAGCCGGTGGTAAGCGCAGCGCCACCACCGGTAGAAGACCTCCGGGAAAACAAAAGTGTACAACTTCAAAACTTGCGCGTCGTGCTAGGTTGGGTTAAACCTACCGGTCGCCTATGAGAAAGAAACGGTGTATGAATCACAATATCTCCATATCGTCTGCATTGCTCAGCTTCTTACTTTTCCTCTTCCTTCCAATGCTTCAAGTCGATTTGATGGCGCAAACGCGACAGCAAAAAGTTTTGGGGGACAAGTTGAAGTTTGAAGCGAACGGATTATGGTTCTACAACGATATAGAAAAAGGATTTGAAACCGCTCGACGGCAAAACCAGCCCGTACTAGTTGTGCTACGCTGTATCCCCTGCGAGGAATGCGTCAAACTCGATGACGACCTCATCGAGGTCAACCCAAAGCTGCAAAAACTCTTAAAATCCTTTGTTCGTATAAGGATCGTCGGTACGAACGGCTTGGATCTTTCGTTGTTCCAATTCGATACGGACCAGTCTTTTGCTGCATTCCTATTCAATGCAGATGGGACACTCTATGGCCGATACGGCACACGTTCAGATCGCACCGAATGGAAAGATGATGTTTCCGTAGAAGGACTCGGAAAAGCACTCGAAGCAGCCTTAGAGCTTCACTTAAATTTCCCTTCGAACAAAGCGAGCTTGGCGGGTAAACAAGCGGACAAGCCATTGTTTGCATCTCCTGAAAAAATTCCTTCGTTGGCGAATCGATACACGGGCAAGTTGGACTACGAAGGAGATACGGTCAAAAGTTGCATTCACTGCCACATGATTGGCGAAGGTCAGAATCGAGTCGGCCTGGCGCTTGCGGAACGACTCGACAAACATCCCCAACTCCGGCGGGGTGAACAT
>JANLUJ010000524.1:0-2699 GCA_031363425.1 Pirellula sp. | reverse complement strand
GCGCAGCCGAGTCATGATCGCGCGGCGGCAATTCCGTTCGACGATTTCGACACCAACGCGGTGGGCACCTTCAACCTGTTGGAGGCGGTCAGGCAGGCATGTCCTGAATCGCCGTTCGTTCACATGTCTACGAACAAGGTTTATGGAGATCGCCCCAACTCGATCGCCCTCAAGGAGCTTGAAACGCGGTGGGATTTTGCAGACGCAAACTACGAACATGGAATCGCGGAGAGCTTTTCGATCGACCAGTCGAAGCATTCGTTGTTTGGTGCATCAAAGGTTGCTGCCGACATTGTCGTACAGGAATACGGCCGCTACTTCAACATGCC
The DNA here is from genome assembly GCA_031363425.1 of Pirellula sp. GTDB lineage: Bacteria > Planctomycetota > Planctomycetia > Pirellulales > Pirellulaceae > JBKCUI01. The sequence goes on along the minus strand of JANLUJ010000524.1, from coordinate 2,370 downwards.
TACTTGTTGCCTTCGAGGCGGATGTCTCACTGGCCCAAATCATTCGGGCGTAGAGCTTCATGGCTTTCTGAGTTACCTTGTCAAATGCAATCTGGAAGGGCGCGAATATCGTGTCTTTGGGTACAAAGGGAAACAAGTACGAGACAACATTCATTCCGATGATGTGGCCAGGTTCATGTTTTCGTTTATCGAAACACCTAGGTGCGCCGAAGTGTACAATTTAGGCGGGGGGAAAGCCAATAGCTGCTCTATTTTGGAGGCGTTCAAAATAGCCGAGACGTTTACGGGCCGGGCGCAGAACTATACGTATGTGGACGAAAACCGCATCGGTGACCACATTTGTTACTACAGTGATTTACGCAAGATGCGTGAGCATTACCCAACTTGGGAAATCACGCATTCATTAGAAAGCACAATCGAGCAGATTGTGCAAGCATGGAAGACTCGTTAGCGAGAAGCGTTGGCGAGTCCGCACGTAGCTCAGGCTGAGATTCAATCGTCCGGCTGAGGACAGCCGGACTGTATAGCGACAGTTAGAACTCCCCAATTCCCTGACGCACGCGCTCGAGGCTTGACGGCCTCGAGCGGTTAAACATGAATCGCATACCGCTGCGACTTGTTTAACCCGCGTAGCGGCGAACAGCGGCGACAAAGCGAACCGTGCAGACAAGCGGCTACTAAAGCAGATGGACTTAAACTCCTCAGCAAGCGTGCACGAGATAGTTGGCCAATTCCCGGACGCACGCGCTCGAGGCTTGAGGGCCTCGAGCGGTTAAACATGAATCGCATACTGCTGTGACTTGTTTAACCCGCGTAGCGGCGAACAGCACACAGGTAGATTTTTCACAATCTTGATTTGGCCGTCGATAATGCTTCTTTGATTGGCTCATTTCCAGGCAGTTTTTCAAGTAAAAATTCATAGCACTTGATCGCCTCCATGACCTCATCGAACTTCAGATGCAATCTTGCACGATCAGACCACACAACAAGCACGTCCGGCGCCGCCGCATTGATCGATCGCAGCCAGTGTATTCCAACTTCCGGAGACATCGCCTCAGACAATACCATTTGTACAGCAAGCCGACTCGCAGCCACAGCGTATACGGGATTTGCTTTGACGGCCGCTCCCAACGATTGTATTGCTGAATCGTTTTCCGTGCCACTTGCCAATCTGACTATGGCAACTAATAGCGATTTCAATCCAGGATCATTCGCGACTGGTCTTTGCTGTGACGCTGCCTGATTGGCGGTGTTCTTGTTGGGCCCAACTAGCCCGAATTCGATCATCAAAGAAGTCACGATTGCGTCAATATGGGTTGGTTTTGCAAACTCTTCTAACAATCCTAACAATTCGGTGGATTCGGGATCCAATTGAATCGCCAACGAAAGCACTGCCTCCAATCCGAAAATGGTTTTTGACGCACGTGATTCATTTGCATCATTCGAAACCCGATTCGTTTGCGACGCACTAACTACTAAACCTATCGCACCAGCGGTAATGTGCCTCAATGCCGCGGCTGAAGACAATGCTCGAAATTTGGGTTGGTCTTGTGGGGAGAGTTGCTGTAACTGCTCCGAAAGAAAGACTTGGCCCTCTTTGCCGCTATTGATAATGAGCAGGCAACGAAAGACTGCTGCCAATGCCTCGACGGAAGGAGGCTCAGCATCGCGCGTGCTCCAAAACTTCTGAAGGGCTTTGTTGGCCAGCTCTTGGCCTGCGACGGTGTCAAAGACTGCGCTCGCTTCAGCCTCCAACGCCAACGCTGATACGCTGAAAGTGGATTCCGCATGAAGTAAACTGCAAGCCTCTTTGAGGAGCTCAAGACGTCGAGGCACATCCAAGCCACTCGAATGTCGAAGAGATTTTTCTACGAGAATTCGGCCAAGCGTTAGCCTTGCCTCGGAGCCATTGGACTCTTTCTCCAGCAATACTCGAAGGCTATTTTCGATACGGGAAAGTTCCGCAATCGGCATGTTCACGTTTTCGTCCAATTGCCGCCTCGTTAGCCATAGACTGGCCCTATCGCTAAACTCGCCATTGAGTTTGCGAACTCGCCCGAAAGTATCCAACGCGTTTTGGCGTTCGTTTTTCGCTTGCGCGAGGAATTGCGAGATCTTTGCGTCCTGTCCTCCTTCTTTTTGATTCTTGATGGCTTCATCAAGATAGCGACCCGACAGTTCATTGCTCACAATGCCATACTGAAAATGAACTGAATCCTTTGTTGGATTCCAGCCGACGAGTCGTCGCAGGTACAACTGCGTTTCCTTTAGGATTTCTATCCTTTTGCTCGGAAGCATCTCCGTGGGCGGCTGAGCATCGCTCGCCTTCGATTCCACGGCATCCACCGTCTTCATGCCCAAAACAGCGAG
>JANLUJ010000500.1:0-3644 GCA_031363425.1 Pirellula sp. | reverse complement strand
GCACCGGCGGCAATTCAGTCAACAAACCAGAGAAAGGGGCAGTTGGCATCGGCTCCAATTGGCGACTGCCGTAGTCGACGGAGTTAACTCGCACAGTTACGTTTCTAACCGGCGCAATTCCATTGTTTCGAACAGCGATATTGATCATCGCTGGAACCCCTGCTGCCAGAACCTCTTGCTGTGGCAACACGGAAACGAGCGTGAGGTTTTCGTGACGCTCTGGCACGCAATCGATCAACTGAAGCTCAACATTTGCATTCGGTATCGTTTGCAATTGTTGCTTGAGAAGAGCTGGATTGCTCCAGTCCTTGGTTCGAAAGTCGCTCATCAAGTAGACGATGGCTTTTTCCGAAGTGGCCTGTTGCAGCAATGGCGAAATCAACTCGATGGAATCGCCCATGCCAGAATCGAGAGAACTTGGTGTCGTGGAATTGATCTTGCTCAGCAAGCTTGTCGGGTCAGAGGGGATGGAACGCGATAGCAGTTCGGCGATCGTGTCCGCTTGAGGGGCGATGGCGGTTTTCGACGCGTCCACGTCCGGTGAGCTAGGTTTACCGCCCTTGCTCTTTGCGGATGCAAGTGAAGCTCGCGAAGCCCGAATCACAGTCAACAAATGAGAGCCATCCTGGGTATTCGCATTGGTTGCAATCGACTGCACGGCACTCAGGGCAGATTGGTAAGCAGTCCCCTTGGACGATGTATCGCTCATCGAGGCAGAGTCATCGAGAATGACATAGTGGTGTGTTGTCGACTGACTGATCATCGCCAACCAGCGAGAACCACTAACCCATTGCGCGAGCATAGCCACGGCGATAGCCACCGCCAGCATCCGCGACGCGATGAGAAGCGCTTGTTTCAGCCAGACCCAACGACGGAGTTTCCTATAGCTTTCAAGCAGGAATTCCATGGCTGCCCATTGCGTTCGTCGTTGGCGAACGAGGTTGATCAAATGGATCAACAAAGGCAGCAAAACCAGCAGGAAGCCCCAAGCAAGTGGCTGAAATACGAATTGCATGGTCGTTTACTTCTTCCTCATATGGGCCATTCGCGACGTTAGGTAGGCCGTCAGCGCTGCGTCCATGTGCCGACTGGTACGGATTAGCTGGTAGTCGATTTGGTAACTAGCACAAGCATGCCGCACACGATCCAGGAAACGTTGCAACGATTCCAGATAGCCCTCCCGCAATGCCCGCGGGTTACACGTAAGTGCGTCGGGCGTTTCCATCCCTTCGAAACGCGTCGGATCATTGAATGGGAAATCCAGTTCGTCGTCGTCCATAATATGAAAGACCAAAATGTCGTGCCCGGATCGCTTGAGCGCAGAGAGTCCTTTGAGCGTTTCCGCTTCGCTTCCTAAGAAGTCGGATGCGATGACCATCAAGGAGCGCTTGGGATATGTTTCGTTGATCTCACGAAAGACCTTGGTCAAATTGGTTTTGTCTTTTGGAGTCGTTTGCTGCAGCGATCGAAAGATGCTTTGCAAATGAGAACGGCTTGACCTCCATGGAAGCCTTGACTGGATCTTTTGATCAAACACGGTCAGGCCCACTGCGTCTTGTTGGCGAAGAGTGAGGTACGCAAGGCACGCACAGATAGTGGCCGCATAGTCAAACTTATTGAGCGATCCTCGACCATAGGACATGCTTGCGGATCCGTCTAACAATAGGGTGCACCGGAGACTCGTGTCCTCCTCGTATTGCTTGATGTAAAGGCGATCTTGGCGGCCCCAGACTTTCCAATCGATGTGCCGCAAATCGTCGCCAGGAACATATTGACGGTGCTGCACAAACTCGACTGACTGGCCGAAGTAGGGGCTCCGATGCATGCCCGACAAAAAGCCCTCAACGATATTGCGCGCCCGAAGCTCCATCGACGCAATGCGTCGAATGGCTTCAGGATGCAAGTATTCTTTGGAATCGGGCATCGCGTAGCAATTCGTCCTGGGCAGTCGGAGTATTGGAAATGATTCGATCGATGACAGCATCACTGGTAACGCCATCGCTTTCGGCGGCGAAGTTGACCACCATCCGATGTCGCAGCACCGGCTTGGCACAAAATTGGACGTCGGTGGGATCGACGTGCGACCGGCCCGACAAGGCCGCTCGGGCTTTTGCCCCAAGGATCAAAAACTGCACGGCTCGAGGTCCAGCCCCCCAAGCCACTTGGTCGCGCACGAAGTCCGGAATGCCTTCTTGGCCAACTCGCGTTTGTCGAACGATCGCGAGTGCATACCGAATCACATTTTCAGAAACCTCGATGCCCCGAATGAACTCTTGCAAACTGAGTATCTCGGCGCCGCTGAGTACGGGTTCGATTTCGGTCGAGCTTTTGCCGGTAGTCCTACGGGCCACTTCGAATTCATCCGCGAAACTCGGATAAGTCACGTGCACCTTGAACATGAATCGGTCTTGCTGAGCTTCTGGCAATGGATAGGTGCCCTCTTGCTCGATGGGATTCTGCGTCGCCAAGACGAAGAAAGGATCGGCTAAAGTATGGCGCACTCGGCCAATGGTGATTTGCCGTTCCTGCATGGCTTCGAGCAATGCGGCTTGCGTTTTGGGGGGCGTTCGATTGATTTCGTCAGCCAAGATCACATTGGCAAAAAGTGGGCCTTCCATGAAACGACGTTCGCGAGAGCCCGTTGATCGGTTCTCCTCGATGATTTCCGTTCCCGTGATGTCAGCGGGCATCAAGTCAGGCGTGAACTGGATGCGACTGAAGGACAGATTGAGGGTCTTGGCTAGCGAACTGATCATGAGGGTTTTCGCCAGGCCGGGCACCCCCTCTAGCAAGCAGTGGCCTCTGGCAAAAACACTGATTAGCAGCTGTTCGACCACATCCAGTTGCCCGACGATGGTTTTGGACAGTTGGCCGAGGATCTGCTCCCGAGCGCGTTGCAATCGATCCAAATCCGCTTGGGCTGATCCGTCGGTAGTCATGCCGTACTTTCTAAAGGGAGCAATTCAGAGAAACTGGGCTAATTGTAGCGTCGGATTGTATCATCCCGATAACCCTTCCGCATGGGGACATTAGAAATCCAAGGTTATGTTTCAAAGTAGCGGACAGCTTTAGAACGCCCCCATGGGCTTGCCCATGGGACGTAAAGCTTCCTGGCTAGAAGCGATCGAATTAATCATTTCCCGTGGTACACGCCTCTAGCTTATCAGCTTTGGCTCCAACGAGACGAGCTCGTTGGGGGCACGCAAAAAAAGAGATGCGAAAGTTGTGCAACCTCCAAGTAGGTAGGAATCACGTCATGGTTGAATCGGACCGGCAAGCGGTGCGGGCCAAGTTAGGGACATATGCTCTGCCAACAATCGATCGATCTTCTCGGAAACTTCGGGAAAAAAGGGTGAGCTCCGACGAATTCGCATATCGATATGCGTCAGCAAAACTTCCGACGTCGACGCCAAGCAATCACCGCTATCTTTGATCATGAAATGCATCAAATGTATTCGTTTTGGGGAGCGGCCCAGCAATCGCGTGTGAATGGAAATCTGCTCGCCAAATCGTACTTCAACTATGTAGTTTACATACTGTTTGAGGGCAAATGACCCCGCTTGGTTGCTCACGAAGTAATCGCGTTCCATTCCGATCCGCTTGAATATGCCTCCCATCGCATGGGCGAATAGATGGGTATACCA
>JANLUJ010000449.1:0-2595 GCA_031363425.1 Pirellula sp. | reverse complement strand
GACGATCGGGACAAGCGCGAGTGGTAAACCAGAACTCCAATGGGTACCGGCATCCCTGTCGGGCAACTATCCCGTTCAGATTTGGGTGACGGACGATGTGCAGGCGAAACATGGTGCAAGTCAAAAGTTTACCTTGCCGGTCACGCAGCAGAACCAGCCACCAGTCATCCGTTCTATTCCCTTCGATGCAATGGTTGGAGCAACGTGGAGCTATGCATTTAATGCTATCGATCCCGATGGTGACGCGTTGTCATACGAGCTTCTTGTTCAACAACCAGGAATGACCATCGATTCCAGGGGAGTCATTCGATGGACGCCGACCTTGGCCGATCAAGTTCGATTCGGAGCCACCAGAACGACGGATCCAGTTGTCAAAATCCGAGTTACGGATGGCCACGGTGGCGAAGCGATAGAACAAGTGTTCACCAAAGTGAACCCCTCAGTCGATGATGGCGAGCATCCTTTTGTGGCCAATAACTCTACCGGACCAATATTTTTGAATCACATCTGGACTCATCAGTTGATTGGAATTGATCCGGACGGCAATTCCGACAAGATTATTTTCAACTACCTGAATCTCCGAAAGAATGGAGCTCCGGTATCGGATGGAGGTGCGATTCAAGTTTCATCGACCGGGCTAATTTCGGTCAATGCGACAGCCTTAACAAATCTCGCTCTGGACGACCCAAGTTACGAAATCGTAGTAAGACTAACCGATGATGAAGGCTCGGTTCGCGAATACAAAATGCAGGCTCGCTTCCGCACAAAGAACGACTGGCCAACGTTTACCAACACTCCCACGGGCGAGTTGGCAGCCGGACAAGCATGGTCGTTTGTCTCGACTGCCGAAGATCCAGACGGTAACCCAATAGCGTTTTCGAAATCGGTCGATTCGGTTGGTGCAGTGACAATTGGCGGAACCGTCGCTTTCGTGCCGCCATCTACGTCATCCAGTAACGCTTACCCGCTTGTCCTCAATGTGACAGACGGATCGTTATCCATCGACGGAGTTCCCATCCGTCGACAGCAGGCCAACATGCTCATCGCGACCGAGCACCCAGCCGGCTACCCGCGTATCACGTCCCACCCACCTGTTGCGGCTCTATTGATCGATGACCTAGACTATAGCTATCAAGTTACTTCGCTCGACTCCCGATTGACTTATCGATTGGCCACTGGCCCTCAAGGCCTGGCCATAGATGCAAGCGGCTTAGTCACCTGGAATCCAACCAGTTTTGGTAACTTCCCGGTTGTGATCGAAGTAACCAATGCGTCCCAGCAGACAACCGTCCAACGCTTTTCCGTTTCGGCGATCAAACCCTACCGGCTCAATGAGCCGCCGGAGATTGTATCATCTCCAGTCGGACCAGCCGCTCGCGATGCAGACTATAGCTATCAGGTCAAAGCGACCGATGCCAATAGCGATGTCCTTGAGTACTCGCTTGTAGAACACCCTGAATGGATGTCGATCCATTCCACCACTGGAAAAATATCTGGCATTCCGACGTCGGCTGGGCAATTCCCAGTGAAAATCCGCGTGCGGGAAGTAAAGGCAATCGATAACGACGAGTTTGAAGACCTTCAATTTTTTGTGCTCACGGTGCTTCAAAATGCTCCGCCAAGAATCACCAGCAGCCCGCCGTTGAATTCTACGTTCACGATTGGAACCGGGGCATTTAACTACGCCGTCATCGCGACCGATCCCAATACGGAAGACCTCTCGGGTCTTCGATATTCTTTGGCGAATCCAATATCAGGAGCAACTATCTCTCAGACGTCGGGTGTGATCACCTACTCCACGACGGATATTTCACAACGAGGTAAACATGCGATGACGGTTCGCGTGAGCGATTCTAGCGGCGCAACAGATGAGCAATCCTTCACCCTTCAGGTCCTTGGGACAACCAACGCAGCTCCTGTTTTTACATCAAGCCCGCGGTCAACTCTGCCAGCCGGTGTCGTCTATGCGCTCGAGCTCAAAGCAACCGACTTGGATGGCGATCGAGTAACCTACGAACTTGTGGATCCACTACCGGGAATGCGATTGGAGAACGGGAATATCTTTGTATGGACTCCTCCAAAGAGCCTAGTTACCTCTGCGACTGTGCCACGCGTTGCTATTCACTTTCGAGCCAGGTCGGCTCGCGATTTCTTGACAACGGATCAGCTGAGTTTGATGACCATTACCAAAGCGGTTGAAAACACCCCGCCATCCATTCATTCCGATCCCCGTCAAGCTGCCATCGTGGGATTCGAATACCACTATTTGCCGAATGCCTCGGATACCGACAACGATGTCCTCTATTGGAAACTTGACAAAGGGCCGAGCACTATCAGAGTGGACGCTGCGACGGGCAGAATGACATGGATTCCTATTCTTGCGGAACTCGGAAAGCAGGACATTGTTCTCTCGACTTCGGATGGTTACGGGGGAATCGCGAAACAGTCTTACTCCATTGAAGTGCGTGGCTTGAATACTCCACCCATTATTCAATCCACACCTTCACCGTATGCAAGGCTAGGTCAGGTCTATTCTTATTTCATCAATGCGTCGGACTTGGACGAAGATGCCTTGGCCTACTCGATAGCCGGTGA
>JANLUJ010000405.1:0-1509 GCA_031363425.1 Pirellula sp. | reverse complement strand
GATACGGGCAATCTTGCAGCACCATCGACCATTGCTGACGGCAACGGCGGACAAAGCCCATACGGCGTTTGGGGTGCTTTAGGCTCCAAGTCCGGCGGTGAAGTCGGTGCCAATATCGAATAGTCGTTTCGGCTAATTGCGTTTGTACGTTAAGAGCGAGGTCAATTGGCCTCGCTCTTTCCTTAGGTCCCGAAATTTCACACCTACTCATTTTGCACTGGAGTTTTTTATGTCGATTCGTTTTTTGTATGCATTTCTATCGGTAACTTCGCTAGTATTCACGATTGGTTGCACGTCCAACAGCAATCCACCGACCATTCCTGTTTCTGGTTCGGTGACATTAGATGGAAAAACGGTGAGCGGCGCAATCGTCACTTTGATTCCTGGAGCGGGCGGCCAAACTGCATCTGGAACCACGGATGCTAGCGGCAAGTTCGTTTTGGGTTCGTTTGTTGGTGGTGACGGTGCCATGAAAGGCACTTATAACGTAACGGTCAGCAAGATTCACACGGAGGCCGGTGAAAGCATGTATGAGCAAGCGGGAAAGTTGCCTGAGGCAAAATCGGAAGGAAAGCAGTCCCTCGAGGATATGTACGCCAACGCCAGTAAGGGTTACAGTGGCCCCCCAAAGGATGCTGGAAAAGTCAAGAATCCCGCCGTCAAGAACGATCTTCCAAAGAAGTACGAAACGGCAGCCACTTCAGGTTTGAAATTTGAAGTCGTAGACAAGTGTCCACCTTTGAATATCGAACTGAAGTCGAAGTAATTGATACAGAGATGGGGGGCAACGAAAGCATATTCGTTTGGCCGCCTGTTCAAGGTCACTCTCGGCAAGAGTGACCTACGGTAGGTCGCACCTGCCGGGTGCGACTCGGAGGTTTAATTAAACACGGCGCTACCCTCTGCCCTGGGCTAAGATGTCAAGATTTATTCGATTCTTCAGCCTCCTTGTTCCGCAATCGTGTATCGTTTGCATGAGTTGCCTTTTTCTTCTTGGATGCGATTCAAAAACGGAGCCCAAGAGCTCCGAGCAGTCGAATCACTCGTCCGCTCCTGCAGCGGCTGGTGTTTCTCCAAACGTGTCTCAGGAGCCAGTCGCCGAACCCTCAAAAGATCGAGCAGAGGCAGACCGCAATTCGCTACAAGCTTATCCGGTCGAAGCACCGATCATGAAGGCGAAGGACATTTCAGCCTTGAAGGAGCTGGCGACTTCGATGGTTGATACGATGGCGAGTCAATTTCCGAACGACCCGGACGCCATGGAGGCAAAGGCGAGGTTCTATCGTATGATTGGAAAGCTTGACATAGCCAAGGCATGTTGGGAGCACGCACTAGAACATTCACCGGATTATGGTTATGCGTATCAAGGGTTAGGTAGCATCGCCGTTCGCAACTCTGATTACGAGGGTGCGGTAGGGTTGCTGACGAAAGCCGTAAAGCTCATGCCAGGCGACACATCTGTTGTGCACGAACTTTCTGATGCCATGATGAAGAAAGGGGACTCGCTCG
>JANLUJ010000354.1:0-17481 GCA_031363425.1 Pirellula sp. | reverse complement strand
CGGTCACGCTCGCCGCTAGCACACTCGCCTTCAACAGTGCCAATCGAGCGGGTGGAGGTATCGAAATTGTTAACGGGACGATGGCCATAAACCAATCGAACATCATCAGCAATGACGTTCAGGGTGGAGCAGGACTTGCAGCTCCGGGCAACGGAGGCGGGTTGCACGTATCGGGCATCAGCGGCACAGCGGTTACCGTCAACGGAGGTTCCGTCTTTGGAAACCGAGCGGCCAGCGAAGGTGGCGGGCTTTGGAATCAAGCAGGCAGTACTCTTGCCATCCAGAACGGAACCCTCATCGATGCCAATGAAGCGTTCGGCAACGACGCGACCAACGGCGGTGGCGGTGTTTTCAATAACGGTGGCATAGTCAACGTCACTGGCGCCTCAACCGTTATCAGCAACAACGTCGCCTCTGGCACCGCTGGTTCAGGAGGTGGTGTGTTCAATGACGCCGGTGGTCAAGTTAACATCACCGACGCCACGATTGCAAGCAACCTTGCCAATCGCGCAGGGGGCGGCATCGAAGCCGTTGCCGGTACGACCACGAACCTGAACAATGTAGTGCTACGCCTCAACAACGCGGGTGTAGCTCCCGATGCCGTAGCGGCCCCAGGCAACGGCGGTGGTTTTCACATCACCGGTGCCGGCAATGCCTCAATCGTCGGTGGTGAAGTCAGCGATAACGTAGCGGCCCAGGAGGGTGGTGGTCTTTGGAACGGATCGGGCACGATGACCGTCAACGGTACGCTCATCACACGCAATGTTGCGAAAGGCAATGCAGCCGACGACGGTGGTGGAGGTGTATTCAACAACGCAGGTACGCTGAACGTCACCGGTGCCACGATCAGCAACAACCTAGCCAATGGAACAAGCGGCAGTGGAGGCGGGGTGTTTAGTTTGGCTGGGGCGGTCACGCTCGCCGCTAGCACACTCGCCTTCAACAGTGCCAATCGAGCGGGTGGAGGTATCGAAATTGTTAACGGGACATTAAATGTTGCCTCAAGTGTATTCTTCGCCAACGATGCGAATGGCGGAGCTGGTGCGTCGAATCCAGGGAACGGAGGAGCTATTCATACCAGCAGTGCGTCGAATGTTATTGTTTCTGGTGGTTCCTTTGTGAGCAATCAAGCGACGACAGAAGGCGGAGCGGTTTGGATACAGCGAGCAAGTTCATTGACGGCGATCAGCAACGTTGTGTTTGCAAACAATCGGGCACACGGTAACGCGTCGGATGATGGCGGAGGAGCTATTTTCAATAATGGCGGCATTGTCTCGCTCAGCGGCGTCTTTGTGTTTGGGAATGTTTCAGATGGGACGAGTGGTTCAGGGGGTGGCCTGTTCAACTTTGGTGGTTCGATCGTGATTGGTAATTCTTTCATTGGTTCCAACGTAGCGAACCGAGCGGGCGGAGGAGTCGAAGATAATGGTGGAACGATTCACTTTGAGAACGTTACCTTGACTGCCAATCGAGCCATCGGTTTGCCAGGCAATGGAGGTGGTTTGCATGTTACTGGTGCTAGCAATATCTCGTTCGTTGGGAGTACCATTACCCAAAACTTTGCGACGTTAGAAGGTGGCGGTTTATGGAATTCGAGCGCAGGCTCCATCTCTCTCAATGGTTCTACGGTGGACGGGAACATTTCGTCGTTTGGTGGCGGCGTCTTTGGTGATGGAGTCGGAGGTTCGATCGTGATAAACACATCGACGGTATCGAGAAACGTTGCCAACGAGTCTGGCGGCGGCGTTCTCATCGAGGGAGGAGCAGTTCAAGCGACAAATTCCACCATTTCTTCCAACTTCGCAAGAATTGGCGGGGGCATCCAGTTGCTTGGAGGTAACGCGGATTTGGCAAGTGTCACCATCGCCGCGAACACGTCGAATCAAGGGGGTGGTATCAATGTCGCTGGCGGGGTACTAAACTTTCTGAACACAATCATCGCGACCAATATTGCCATAACGGGAGTGGATATTTCAGGCGCCGTCGTCAGCAAGGGTAATAACCTTATTGGGAACGGATCTGGCGCAACGATTACAGGGGTGCTTAATGGGAACTTAATAGGAATCAACGCTCGATTGGGTTCACTTCAGAATAATGGGGGAGCAACTCAAACGCACGCACTTCTGCTCGGTAGTCCTGCAATAGATGCCGCGAACGTGACATCACCGATCGTCGACCAACGCGGTGTAGTTCGTCCCCAAGGCGCAGGCGTAGACATCGGCGCATTTGAACGAAGTCTTAGTGGTGGTTCACAGGCACTCAGGCAAACAGCGGATACGGACCGCGATGGATTTGTTACTCCGCTAGACGTGCTTATCATTGTGAACAACCTAAATAGCAGCCTGGAGCAATCGCCTTCGGATGCGGACTTGGATGTGGATTCGGACGGGGTGGTTACACCGCTAGATGTTCTTCTTGTTATCAATGTCTTGAATCGCGGTGTGCAATCGGATTCTCGTGCTGAGCCAGTCATTTCTGAGGCAGATTCCGAAGCTCACGCAATGCTGATGAGTCAAATCACGTTGTGGCTAGATGACTTTAAAGACGAAGACCATGACACTTGGCAAGATGCCGATACGGAAGAAAGCTTGCTCAATGCTTTAGCAAACTACTTAGTCAATCGCACCGGAGACGAAACATTTCTATTTTTTTAGATAGTGCCACTGATTGGAATTAGCGTTGCAGAGGGGCCTACTCGTTCCCAGGCTCTGCCTGGGAACGCACTGCCTTGGAGGCTCCTGCCTCCGGAGTTCACAAACCAAGGAGGAATTTCGGCGAGGCGGAGCCTCGCTTGCATTGAGTTACCAGGCAGAGCCGCAGAGCCTGGTAACTAGATTGCCCTGGTAACTAGATTGCCCTGGTAACTAGCTTGCACAGTGCAACAAAACTTGCAATCCGTGGCAATAGTGTCCATTTTCAACTTATTCCATATGTGCTCTTAATAAGGATTTACCGCCAATGAATCGTATTCTGATGTTATGCATCGCAGCCATTTTCTCGGTTGCGTATTGCACGCCTGCGCATGGAGCGATAATTCGTTTCGGCGGCCAATTTACGTCGGGGGCCGGGAGCTTGCTTGGCAATTTGCCCCCTCAGAGCAATTTTGCAGCTCAACTAAACTTTGATGCAACCGTTCCAGGTCTTGGAAATATTAGTTCAGGGACGCTGACATTTTCGCAGCTCACATTAGACATTTCAGGTGGGAGCATCATTGTCAGCGATTTTGGGGCGACTGATCAAGCGACCATTCTTTTCAATACGACGGGACCGACAGGGTCCGTTAGCGTGAGCTTTTTCGGAAACGCAATATCGGATAGTCTAGTCAACGAAATCAACTTAAACGCATTGATCCGTGTTGGATCTCCAGCGTCGATATCTGCCAGTTTCGGATCGTCGGGTTCGTACACAGGGACGGTTACCGCAGTTCCTGAACCGACTTCGTCTGCTCTGCTAGGCTTGTCGATTGCAGCGTTGGGGGTCGGTTGCCGTTTGCGAAAGCGAATAAAAATCGACCACTGATTCAGTCGATCGAATAGGATTGTTGTTGGCTTGTTGTTTGCCTGGTCGTATTTAGAGCGAGTGCATTCGTGTTGGCTTCATTTAGTAATCGACGCGTCTTGACCAAATGCCATTGGGCATTTTCGTTGGTGGAATTGCTGGTTGTAATTGCAATCGTCGGAACGCTTATAACTTTGCTATTGCCCGCAGTGCAACAAGCAAGAGCGGCAGCACGACGTATTAGTTGTGACAACAACCTCAAGCAATTGGGATTAGGGCTGCAAAATTATGAATCGGCAATGCGAAGACTTCCGTCCGGTTATGTCTTCAAGAAAGGACTGGAGGGAAATCACTCTGGGGTTGGATGGGGGGCAATGATTTTGCCGTATATAGAGCAGAACGCCATTTTTGGACAACTTGATTTCAACGTTCCGCTCTTTGATCCTCGCAACGCATCCGTTCGTGAGCAGCATCTATCTGTGTTCCTATGCACTGAGGACACGGTTTCGGCCTTGGGCTTTGTCGAAATGGGACTTGAGAGATATGCGATGGCAAGCTACGTTGGCTCATTCGGGCCACCTGACTTGGATGAAATGCAGGAGAAGCGAGAGGGGATTTTAAGTCGCAACAGCAAAACGCGTTTGGCTGAAATCCTAGATGGTCTGTCCAACACCATCGCCTGCGGTGAACGGCAAAATGGTCCATTCCGCAAGGGCGGAGTTCACGGGTCGCATTTCTCTTATGAGACCACTTGGGCTGGAGCAGTACGTGAAGTCACCGACTCGTCGGATGACCACGGCCACATGGTACTCTTTCAATCCGGGCACGCTCCCAACAGCGCGTATTCCGATGATCGGGATGTGTCGGCGCCGCATGTTGGTTACGCTAACTTTCTTTTTTGTGATGGCTCAGTACGACTGATAACAGATCAAGTGGATTTGCCAGTTTATCTTGGTTTAACAACCAGAGCAGGTGGCGAAATTTTTTCGTCCGAAAATTAGAGCATGGCATCACGTAGGTCTACATGTCCTCAGGCAGACATTAAACAACTCAGAACGCGTCCGGCTGAGGACAGCCGGACCTCCGTGAACAGCCGGACCTACGTGAACAGCCGGACCAAGAAGTTAGTTCAATGCAAAAGCCTTCCGGTCTCCCGGAAGGCTTTGTTGGCTTATGGATGTCTAGGACGAGACGACCGGCAAACTAGAAGTTGTAATTGGCGCCCAAAGAGACACCATGCAGCAATAAGCTGTTGTGGTTGTTGATGCGAGTGATCTCATCGCCTCGCGCAAAGTCACGAGGAATCTGTCCGACTGCTGTGGCAACACCACTGACCCCAATGAGTCGATAGGAGGCGTTGGCCGTCCAGCCACGGCTGATGCGGATGCCGGTTCCCAATGTACCCTCACCGAGCAGCGAGACGCCGCTGAGCGTAGAACTATAGTCGTATGGGCGGCCATCGAATGCAGTGTTTGGAGACAAAATCGTTGCCGTTTGCGTTGCAGTGCCTGCAAAAGTGGTGGCATTGATATGGTTGCCGTAAACACCAAAGTTGGTTCCGCCGAACAGATTCACTCGTGTTCCCGTGCACCATGTAGCTAGAGAGCCCAACTGAAAACCAACTAGGTTGTTGGTTACGTTGTTCCGATAGTAGAAGTCATCCGCACCATTGTTGAAGACTGCATCGTTCGCACTTGCAGCGTACTCGAGAGAGTCTTTGAATCGAAACCAACGAACTCCCCCGTACATATTGAGACGGAGTTTACTGCATTGCGCACCGTACCAAGGAGCACATGGACCAGTTGGACCGGTGCAGGCTGCGGGCGCAGCCTGGCACGAATCGCCGCAACTTCCGGTACTGCAATTTCCTGTACCGCAACCGCCGGCGGCACCTCCCATGCTACCACCCAGTGAACGAACGGCGCCGCTGCCGAAACCGACACGTTGTCCATTGCCGCAGCCACCAGCTGCAGGGTACGCTTGGCGAGCTCCTCCACCTAAGGCAAACGAAAAGAAGTTTAGTTCAGCGCTTTGAAACTCTTGGTCTCGCAGAATTCGATGGGCAAACGCGCCGTCATACCAGTCGTACACGGCTGGCCCGGCAAGTGCAGGGTATGTCCCAACAGGCATTTGAATGCCGTATTGCCAAGTCCCGGTTGGCCCTCGCAAACTCAACGGTAGATTCGAACGCAAATTGCCATTGATTTGGTCCGATGCTAGTATCGTTGCGGACTGCGGATTCGAGAAGATTCCCCAGTAACTTCCCATGATCGCATATCGACCGTCGCAGAAGTATCGCCCGGCATTGAACTGAACACCACCAGTTGTTTGCATTCGTGCATCTGAGGTGCTAAGGAAACTTTGGACATATGGATTAGGTGCTGGGGATGGGTTTGCTCCGTCCTCCGTGTTCGTAGTCAACCTCACATTTTGATTGTCTATTCGATTGAATAGCAATCCGCTTGCTCCGAAGATCCAAGGACTTGGCGAAACGATCGAAGGGGCGCAGCTCACTGCCGGTTGGCTATAGCAACTATCGGCTGCGGCAAAGCCATAGGCGGGCGTCGTCGAAACCATAGGTGAACTGCCAATGTTGACTCCGTGGGTTGCGCAGTTGCCGGAATTGCAAGCTGCGCACGAACTCGTTCCGGCCTGCGTCTGTGCTGCCTGCGGAGCCGAGTAAGTCGGCTGAGCATACGGAGCACCTTGCATTAAATGCGTTTGTTCGTATTGCTGCGTTGCGGGTGCAGAATACTGTGGGGCCGATTGGTACTGAGTGTTCAGCACCGAATTTTCAGTTGCAGGAACATGTACATGCCCGCCCGCAACTCCGCTTCCAACGACGCCGTTCTGAGCATATGCTGCTAGGCTTGTGCCAGAATTCATCGTAGGTGGAGGAGGCAACGCTTTTGCGCTGAACGAGCTTGCTGCAAGCCCACCTGAGTTGCCCGCAACATATTGTGCCGAAGCGACGCCAGGGATTGCGGTCACCCCTAAAGTCATCGCGAGACCATGAAACCAAGTTTTTTTCACCGGAAAGCTCCTTGCTTATAACGTCCGTCCTAGACGTGGCATCCATTACCACACGTAGAAGCTCTCCATGTAGAAAGCTCCGTGCTGAGGTGACTTCCCATCCTGGGTAGTTCGACTGCACTGGACATTGATCGGCGAACAAATGGCCTGTCAAACTACCTTTCAAGCTTTAGCCAGCGAAAATTCTTGGCCAAGGAAAACACAACCGGAATAAGTCGTCCAACCGGCGAGTCGGCGAGGCTGGTTTCCCCTCTTTTTCAGGAAATACGAGAGGAAAGGCACAATCGGCATATTCGGCATGCGAATTAAGCTAGTCGCTTTGGATCCGATTGTTATGATCGAGTCCAATGACATGGGCAAGCAAGACAATCCATGTCCCGCCAGGCCTCAACCCAATTTCTCAAGTATGCGCTCGTTACCAATCTTAGCCGATCAAGATGCCTCGACAAACAGCCGTATTCGGCTGCAAGCCGAGGCCGAAAATGCGAAAGGATCTTACGCGTTTATTAGTCTTGGCTGTCCCAAAAACTTAGTCGATAGCGAGCAAATGCTGGGGCTATTACACAGAGACGGATACAACCTTGTTCAAGACCCTGAGAACAGCGACTTCGTGGTCATCAATACGTGCGGCTTCATCGACAATGCCCGCAAGGAGTCCTTTGAAGCAATCGATCAAATGCTCGATCTGAAACGTCAAGGCAAAATAAGGGGCGTAATCGTTACAGGTTGCCTGGCCGAACGACAGCAAGAGCAATTGTTGGAAGAAAGACCAGAGATAGATGGCCTCGTTGGTGTTTTCGGGCGTGACGACATTACGACGATCGTCAATCGATTCATGGACGGTTTAGATGAGCAGAGAACAATCTTCAAGCCTGCTCCCATTCGAGCCCTGGCGGATGATTTCCGACTGCAATTGACGCCTAAGCACTTCGCCTACATGAAGATTTCAGAAGGCTGCGACAGACTTTGCACTTTTTGCGCGATTCCGAAAATGCGGGGCAAACACGCCAGCAAACCCATGGAAGGGATCATCGATGAGGCTCAAAGACTAGTTGACAGTGGAGTTCGAGAATTGATCTTGGTCGCCCAAGATACAACTTTTTATGGAATTGATCTCTACGGCAAGCCGAGGCTTTCGGAGCTTCTGGAAAGGCTAGATGCAATCAATGGGGTCGATTGGATTCGCTTAATGTATTTCTATCCGATGTACATCGACGACCAGCTGGTGCAAACCATTGCTGGCGCCAAGAAGATTCTCCCATACATCGACATGCCATTGCAACACATCAATGACACAATGCTCAAGCGGATGGCGCGTCGCGTTACCAGGGACAAAACGCATGAGCTGGTAACAAAGTTGCGGGAAGGCATCCCCAACTTGGTCATGCGAACGACAATGATCACGGGCTTCCCTGGCGAAACAGACGAACAATTCGACGAACTGGAAGCGTTCGTCGCGGAAATGCGTTTCGAGCGAGTAGGTGTCTTCACTTATTCGATTGAACCGGATACCCCTGCTGCCAAACTTTCGGATCACCTACCCGAGCGCATCAAGAAAGAACGCCGTAATAGATTAATGGCAGTCCAACACCAAAACGCCTTCGCTTGGTGTGCAGAGCGAGTCGGAACGCGAATGGATGTCTTGATAGACAAAGCGGTCGACGAGGCCAAGAACGTTTGGCTCGGTCGATCTTACGCAGACGCGCCCGATGTGGATGCGACGGTGTTTGTCACGGGTGAAAAGGACAAGCCAATTCAACCGGGCAATATCATTGACTGTGAGATCGTATCGTCCCAACATTACGACTTAGTGGCAGCAGCTGCAGGGCAAATCCGATAATGGGGTTGACGAGCGCAAGTTCATCGAACTGGAATGTCCCGAATGCTTTGTCGTCGGTACGACTTCTGCTGGCGATCGTTGTTTGCATCTTGATCGAATGGCGACTTCTTCTGCCGGCTGTGATTTGTTTCTTGGTAGCTGCTTGCACCGATTGGATCGATGGTTGGTGGGCTCGCCGATTCCAACAAGTCACAAAACTGGGTCGAATACTCGATCCATTTGTAGACAAAATAATAATTTGTGGAGCAATGATCGCCCTATGCGCGGTTCCGAATTCCGCGATCGCACCATGGATGGCGACTCTAGTCGTGGGCCGAGAACTTCTGGTCACCAGCCTTCGGGGAATGGTCGAGGGGAAAGGGGGCGATTTTTCGGCGAAGCAAATGGGAAAATGGAAAATGGTCGCACAGTGTGGTGCGATTGTTTCCGTGTTAATTGAGCTGCAATACGCAACAACTCCAGTTTGGCTCCATTGGACCAGCATCGCTTTTGTTTGGTCGGCAATCCTGCTGACGGTATTGTCAGGAATGGAATATGTAATGCTGGTGCTGAAGAAACCTACATGATACTTACACCCATTCAGTCGTTGGCTTTAGCAGCACTTTGGGCGCTCATCTTCGCGGTGTGTGGAGGCGCTATTTTTGAGTGGATAAGATGGTTTCGACAGCGATTGAGCGGCGCGACGCAGAGACGAGTTATCGTGGGCCCGCAGGCAACCGTTGGATTCGTCGATATCTTAGTAACCTTGCTGGTGTTGATCTCGCTGTTTTTCTTCGCTGCGGTAGCTTGGAGAGCGACAGGAATGCCCATCTCAACGAGTGTGCAGCAATCGATGCGAGAACGCGTTGCATCGAATGATGAAGGCGAGGCAAACCAGTCCGCGGTGAGCGTTCCCGAATCGAACCAATCCAATGAAAAAGTTCTTCCCAGGCCGAAGACTATTACTCAGAATCAGTTTTTTTTTAGCGGATTTGCGATTTCCTCACAACTTGTATGCGTGTTCTTGATGACGATGTTTGTTTGTCGCAGAACAGGTTGCACCTTCGGCAAACTTGGCTGGAGAACGGATCAAATCGATGGGGACCTCCGAGCTGGTTGGCAGTGTTTCCTAATGATGACTCCGATCATTTTGGTTTTGAATGCTTTATTGCAAGGTCTTACAAGAACACCGTACGAGCACCCAGTACAAGAAATGATCAAACAATATCCTTGGCTGCTCGGGATCGCTTTTTGGCAGGCAGCCATTGTTGCCCCCATTTCTGAAGAATTTGGCTTTCGCGTGTTGCTGGTTGGATGGTTTGAATCCATTCATTTTGGCAGGGACAAGATGATGGCTTTCGTATTTGGCACGAATTCAGAAGAGCAAACAGAGTCAAACGACCAAACAGGAGTCCAATTCGCGGCCGCGACAATTCAATCGAATGCCAATCCCTACCACGCTCCAATATTGTCCGAAGTGGCGATGGAATATCGTCCACCATGGTGGCCGGTCTTGTTGAGTGGGACCTTATTCGGACTTGCTCACTTTAGCTATGGTGTAAGTTGGGTGGCGCTCATTGTATTCGGCGTCGTGCTAGGCAGACTTTATCAAGTGCGTCAGAGTATTATCCCCGTGATTGTGGTGCACGTGTTGTTCAACGGCATGAACATAACAATGTTGGGATTGTCGCTTTTGCTGCCAGCAAACTTTGGGAAGTAAGTAGTCGTAGCACTTTCGAAATCCCGCACGCCGCGTGTTGCGGAGGGTTCGCGATTGTTGACTACCCATGGGGCCAATGGGGGCGGCAACCCGGCTTTATGTTGCCTTAATTGCGGCGAGGATTGTGATGCATTTCCGTTTCTTTCCCAATCTTTTTCAGGCTGTCGAAATACAAGAGTTTGTGCAGTAGATAACTATTACAAAAGGCTTTTGCCTCGCGATAAAATGGAATGGTGGTTCCATCGGATATCTCCAGTGAGTTAAGCCATTCGATGTGATTGTCGAGTGCGGCTTTCCGCCCACGTGTCTGACATTCCTCACGGAATCGAACCATCGCGGCCTCGACCAACCGAAATCGACCGCCGAGTGGCAAATCGTGATACTCGCCTTTGGGATTAGTCCATATCGTCGTCCAGGCTTTCCCTTGGGAATAGAATCGCTTCAGCCAGTAGGCAGCGATATCGGATTCATCCACGGTGGGCGAAGTCAAAACGGCCGCCCTTGCGTACATCAACTCTTTTTCGACCAAGTCAGGTTCTTCGCGCCAACGCTGAATCATGCGTACATCGACCCTGGAATGATCGCCGTCATGAAAGAGAAACCTATCCACAAAAATTTCGTGCTGGAAAGAGTTTTTGCGAAGCTGCGGAAACTCGCAGTAGATGGTCATCTCGGACAAAGTACTCGCCGCGTGTTCGTTATCGCGGATCTTGTTCTTGAACGTTACTGGATCCGCCAGCCCATTCACTGCGCCTGGACTGTAGGGCATCGTTGCCGTGTGAGTGATCTCGTGGAGGTAATACAGATCCTGGACTAGCTTGTTGTCATAGGTTCGAAGTTGAATGCCTCCCCACCACGGGGAAAAATGGGGCGCTTCCACAAATTCGATTAACTCTTTCCCAGAATTGTCCGTCACTTTCAAGAATTCGTCTGAAGGCTTGTAGAAGAAGCGAGGACGACGCGCAAATCGATTCAAAACATCCAGAATGAATCCTCCCTCATCGTATGAGCTACGAAAGGCCTCCGTTTGGAGCAGTTCGTTGCGAATAAAGCTGCAGCATTCTTGAGCGGCAACCAGCTTAATGATTTCCTTCATCCACAATTCTCCGAAAAACCTGAGCCGCTGAACCTTGGCAAACAGTTTAATCGACAATGCGTTCGTAGAAACGGGCGGATACGCTGGGATTCAGGTCGGGATTGATTGCATGCGCCATCAAAGGAGTTAAACACACTCGTACTTTTTGTTCCCCTTTTGAACCTCGCAGCAAATATCGTTCTAAGTCGGAAAGTGAATGAGAAGGCTCCCCAACTCCCAGCAAGAATATGTCTGCCTCATTCAACTCAAGTCCCAGTCTCTTATTGACTTGACGGATAACCTGCTGCTGAACAGGACGGTACTTGCAAGGTAATTCTTGAACTCCAAAACGAGACATGAATTCTATTCCGATGCTCAGCGAGCATAAGTTCTTGAACCATTTGTTACCGAATAGTCCTGGATACTCCTTCCGTGAGTACATGCCCCCGATACGGTGATAGTAAACACCAGCGGGTTTGCTTAACGAAAGGAAGATCGCGCCAATGTTCGGATGATCGGCATTGACATTGAATTCTCTAGCGACGCATCCGACATAAGTAAGATCGAGCATAATCTCCGCAGTCGGTGTCCTTCGCTGCAGTTCGCGGGCGAAGCTGTCGAACTCGTCCCAAACAAATCCGTCGATACCAGATGGTTGACTGATATAGAACTGGTCCTTTGCTCCGATGGTATCGACGGCTTTTTGCCAGTCTTGACGGCCATGCGACTGCACCTCAATTCCAGCTGCCCCAGCGTAAGCAGCGAACCCTTCGTACTCTCCCTCAAACATGGTTAAGGTGTCGATAGGGGTCCATAGCTTCGTTTGTCTTGAATAGATTGTCGAACAGTTTTTAGGCGAGCGGCAGGAGTTGGTTTACCGTAGCTTAGGCCCCTGGCCCGAGTTTCGCACGGCCCAGGGGGCCATGCTACAGGAGTTACTCTCCATTTCCTCATTTGACTGGCAACAGAACATGTGATAAGATGTAGGGGCATTAGGCAATCGATTAACAGGTGAATCGATGCCATTACACGGGATATTCATGCGTCGGCCTTGGTAGTCGGCGGAGTTCTTGGGCGTGTTTGACAAAACAAACCATCTGTGCCCAGGTCGTTAACGACCATGTCATATAGACGTCCATGGAGACATGTCTGCACCGACGGTAAATTAGCGATCTCATGTTGATCGCTTCCGACGCAGGCTTTACCGGCCCGTTTTTGAAGGGCCTAAATGAGAGATTTGTTTTGAATAATTTTGAAGGATTGGGGCTAATTCCGCCTCTTATGCGTGCTTTAGCGGCCGCAAATTACGAAGTGGCTACCCCCATTCAATTGCAAGCTATCCCGCTGTTGCTGAGCGGATATGACCTCATGGGCTGTGCCCAAACAGGAACTGGGAAGACGGCTGCGTTTGCGTTGCCAACCCTGCAAAGGTTGGCTAGCACCGGCTCTGGAAGCCCGGATGCATTGAAAGAAGAAGGGCGCCCAAGCGCCGGTCCGGATCGCCGAGGCCCTCGAGCCATTCGTTGCCTAGTGCTTGCTCCGACTCGCGAGTTAGCAGCTCAAATTGAAAAAAGTTTTACGACCTACGGCAAGTTTCTTAACTTGCGCGTAGCCGTTGTTCATGGTGGCGTTAGCCAAATGCCACAAACGAGGGCATTGCAACGAGGGGTAGACGTATTGGTCGCAACACCTGGAAGGTTGCTTGATTTGATGAACCAACGCATCGCCGACATATCGAATGTCGAGGTTTTGGTCATCGATGAGGCGGACCAAATGTTCGACATGGGTTTTTTGAGAGATCTCAAACGTATTGTGGCCAAAGTGCCATTGGATCGCCAAACACTGATGTTTTCGGCAACGATGCCAGATGAAATCCGTCAGTTGGCCAAGCAGTGGTTGTTTGAGCCAAAGCATGTAGAGGTCGCCAAAGTTTCTAGCGCAGCTACGGCGGTAGAGCAGTCTGTTTTTCATGTGTCCGCTCAAAACAAACCCAAGTTGCTCGTCAGTTACATTAAGACTTCAGCGGTAACACGATCGATTGTTTTCACTCGTACAAAACATGGGGCCGATCAGCTGGTCAAAATATTGTTGAATAGTGGAATCGACGCGGTAGCGATCCATGGCAACAAGAGCCAAAACGCTAGAACTCGAAACCTAGACGCATTTAAATCAGAGAGTCCGCCAATTCTGGTCGCGACCGATATCGCGGCTAGGGGCATCGATGTCCATGGTGTTTCGCATGTGATCAACTACCAGATGCCAGAGGTGCCAGAGATCTATGTACATCGAATTGGCCGTACTGCTCGAGCCGGGGCAGCAGGAACTGCGGTTTCATTTTGTGCGCCCGACGAACGAGGTAGTTTGCAAGACATCGAGAGACTGTTAAACAACTCTATCGAAGTAAATGATTCCTTAAACGAGTTGACACTCGCTGCTTCACTGCAGGGTCAACGTGTGACGGGTGGCGGCGTCGGCCGCACATCTAGCGGTGGCCGATCGCAAACCACTGGTCGCAGCGCAACGGGGCGGGGAACAAGTCGTCCGCGCAGCACGTCTCGGGGTGGCCATTCGAGCCGTGGACCACGGCAACGCAAGAATTCATCCGGCAGCATGGTCTTGAACTGAACCTTGGAGTATTAGGCAACTAATCCTTGGCGTATTAGGCACCGATCGAAAAACACGTGCAGCATCGGGGCGGATGCTGCCAGCATCCGGACCGACGCTAGCAGCGTCGGCCACGAAAGAAAATCGAACATTCCTAAGCCCTCAAGGCTACTTGCTCCTTCATGAACTTGAGCCCTTGTTCGGCGAGCAGCAATTCGGTATCGAACATTCTTCTCCATATTTTCGTTGCTGCAGCTAATTCCGGCAGTGCCATTCCAAACGCTTCAATCACTAGCCAGCCATCGTATCCAATCGATCTTAGTGCATCGAAGTTCTCCTTCCAGCGAATATTGCCTTGTCCGGGAGTGCTGCGATCGTTTTCGCTGATATGGACGTGGCACAGCATATCCTTGATTTCGTGTATGGCTTTGGCCACATTTTTTTCCTCAATATTGCTATGGAACGTGTCGTACATCATTCGGCACATTGGATGGTCCACTTGGCGACAAAGTTCGGCTGCATCCGCATGGGCATTAAGAAAGTAAACTTCAAATCGATTGAGTGGCTCCAAGCCAAGCATCACACCTACTTTGCCGGCGTATTCGGCGGTAGCTCGCATGCTTTCGATTCCCCATTTCCACTCATCACTTGTTCGGCCGGCGCCTGTGAAATACCCAAGTGCCGAATGGAATGGTCCGACTAACGTTTGCACGCCGGCGGCTGCGCAGCAATCAAGCGTTTGTCGATTCAGCTCGACTCCCTTCATTCGAACGGAGGCGTCCGGACTTATCGGATTGTCGTCAGGGGTACGAACGGTTACGCCTGTTCTTTCTAGCCCCAAAGAATCGAATCGCTTGCCCCAAGCTGCGTAGTCCAGTCCGAGATTGAAAACTGGGATTTCCACACCATCGAAGCCCATGGCTTTTAGTTTTTCCAGGGTGGGTAACAATCCATCGTTGAGTTCGCCTGTCCAAAGCAATAGATTCATACCGTATTTCATCGTAGTCTCCGTTAGATTTTTTTGAGAGGGTGAAAAAGGTTTCGCCCGTGGGGAGTCGGAATCGGGGAAGTGGTACTGATGCACGCGGCTGCGCCGGTTAAACATCAGCCACGCATCATCGCGGCTGCGTAGGCTAAACGGTATCGCGACTGCGCCGGTTAAACGCGTGGGTTTATGTTCTGCTTAGTGCGGCTTCGATGCGTTGCATGACTTTATGTTCTCCTTGAGAGACCGCTGCCCAACCAAGCAGTCCACCGCTGGAGGATGCGACCGTTTGAATTTCTTTCACGAGGGCTTTTTTGAGCTCACCGGCATCGTGTTCAGGCATGGCCGCAATCAAGGCTTTGGCATAGATTTCCCAAGCATGAAACATGTCCGAAGATGGTTTGGTCTCTAGCCACTTTTCTAGCAATTGGGCCGCCGGGCTTTGTTTCGGAAAATGGGTCCCTGCCAACATGTTAATCGTCGTTCGCTCGGCATCCTCGAGTGTCCCGTCCCCCCAAGCCACGGCTACCAATGGAAAAACGCGTAGGGCCGCGAAAGCTTGAGGGGTTACTCCTAGTTGGTGAACCGATTCGAGTATCTTGGTGTCCTTGATTCCACTGATTCGAGCAAACTCAACGGTTGCTTCATCGTGTTCTTGGCGAGTTTTCAGTTCTGCTAATAGTTTCGCGTCGAGATTTGCAAAAAACTGGTTTTCGAGAGCTGACCCGCGCTCATGCAAAGAATCCGATTTGGACATCGTTTCGCCTATCCTGAAATGGGCAATTAGTGAAAAATAACGGCAATGAATCAAAGGATAGCCGGGGCGACTTAACCTTAACACCCCCGACCCGTGGGTTCCTCACTTTTCAATGTAGATCTTTCCAGTTCTCAACACGCATTTCAAACCACTTTTATGTCCACGGCCACCCAACTGACTCGCACGATGTTTCAGAAAATCTGGGACAATCACACCGTTCTCAATGAATCGGGCAAACAAACGATGCTTTATGTGGACTTGCATTTAGTCCACGAGGTTACCAGCGCTCAAGCGTTCGAAGGGCTTCGTTTGGCGAGCCGAACCGTTCGTCGTCCGGAACGGACTATCGCTACGCCGGACCACAATGTTCCGACCAGCGACCGCATGCTCCCTATCGCCGATCCAATTGCTCGACAGCAGGTGGACAAGCTTCGAGAAAACTGCAAAGAATTCGGAATTAGACTCTACGATCTCAATGACATTCATCAGGGTATTGTTCACATTATTGGCCCAGAGCTTGGTTATACGCAACCGGGAATGACCATCGTGTGCGGAGATTCGCATACTGCGACGCACGGAGCATTTGGAGCACTGGCATTTGGAATCGGTACCAGTGAAGTAGAGCATGTGCTTGCGACACAAACCCTTTTGCAATATCTTCCCAAAACGTACGAGCTTCGCGTCGACGGACAGCTGGCACCAGGTGTTACGGCCAAGGATTTGATCCTGTATTTGATCGGGAAGCTTACGACCTCTGGCGGAACAGGATACGTGCTTGAATATACGGGGGAAGTGATTCGTCGACTGAGCATGGAAGAGCGGATGACCGTTTGCAACATGTCCATTGAGGCGGGTGCTCGAGCAGGCATGATTGCTCCCGATCAAACCACTTACGACTATCTCAGGGGCAGACCATTTGCACCCAAGGAATTTGCGAAAGCGGAGGCCCTTTGGCGACAATTACCTTCCGACCCTGGCGCTACCTACGATCGGGTCGGTGTTTACCGAGGCCAAGACATCGAACCGCAAGTTACTTGGGGAACAAACCCGGGCCAGGTCGCTTCGATCAATTCACCTGTTCCAAACCCCAATGATTTTGGAGACGAGACAGAACGCAAATCGGCAGCCGGATCATTGGAGTACATGGGTCTCAAAGCAGGAGCACCGTTGACGAGTGTTTCCATTGATCGCGTCTTTATCGGATCGTGTACTAATGCTCGAATAGAGGACTTGAGGGCTGCAGCTAACGTCGTCAAAGGATACAAGGTAAGCGAAAGAGTATATGCGATGGTTGTGCCAGGCAGTGGACAAGTCAAACGGCAAGCGGAATCGGAGGGCCTCGACAAAGTCTTCAAAGAAGCTGGCTTCGACTGGCGCGAAGCGGGTTGCAGCATGTGTTTGGCAATGAATCCGGATAGACTCGAGCCGGGTGAGCGTTGTGCGTCCACATCCAATCGAAATTTTGAAGGCCGTCAAGGCAAGGGAGGACGCACGCATTTGGTCTCTCCAGCTATGGCCGCTGCGGCCGCGGTTTCTGGACACTTCGTCGATATTCGCCAATGGGACTATCGAGCGTAGAACAGAGCGAGTCATTACAACATACAATAACAATTCTAGGGCGACCAATGCGTGTGGCTTAAGCAACGCGACCAATAACTACTATGAAACCATTCACCAAAGTCACCGGTATTGTTGCGGCCATGGACCGTGCCAACGTCGACACCGATCAAATTATTCCTAAGCAATTCCTGAAGAGAATTGAGCGCAGTGGGTTCGGCCAATATCTGTTTTTTGACTGGCGTTTTAACGAAGACGGCACGCCGAATCCCAACTTCGAATTGAATCTTGATCGCAATCGCGGTGCCTCGATCTTGATCGCAAGGCGCAATTTCGGAAGCGGATCTTCGAGGGAGCATGCCGTTTGGGCCATCGAAGACTTTGGCCTGCGTTCCATCATCGCACCTTCGTTTGCAGATATCTTTTACAACAA
>JANLUJ010000324.1:0-13842 GCA_031363425.1 Pirellula sp. | reverse complement strand
CCATTTGGCTAGCGCCTTGCCGCTCACAAAGTGAGTGCCATTTGGCGTAAGCTGATCGCTTAATGGGACGTTTTTTCAAAAAAGTAGATGTATTTCTTTGTTCAGATTATGATGTTTTGTTGTTTAGTATGACCAAAAAAGCCAAGCGGTCCGTTTTCTATTGAAGTTCCAACGTTATGAAAGGACAAAGCCATGTCCCTTTTTTCCAAATTGTCGAATCTGCGATTTTTGGGATCGAAGCGTCGAAAGCTTTTACGAAATCGTCAAAAGAGCAAGAAGCTCAGTCGGTGCCTTGAATCGCTTGAGCCCCGCCATCTCATGGCGACCGATGTCATCTTGGAGTGGAATGATGTGTTACTGACCGCAAATGCCGCTGACCATTCGGGTCCGGCGGAACAAGGGGGGCCAGTACTAACTGCCCGCGCGTTTGCGATGGTCAGTGTTTCCATGTACGACGCATACAATTCGATCGAGCGAATCGGCGCTCCGTTTCTCATTCGAGCAAAGGTAAGCGGAAAATCGGACAGCGACGCTGCCGTCGCTCAAGCCGCGCATGATACCCTGTCGGCTCTATTCCCTTCGCAACGGCCTCGCTTCGATGCGGCCTTGACCCAAACCCTCGCACGTATTCCAAATGGCGCCTCGGAGGATCGTGGTCGAGCCATCGGTGCAAAAGTTGCTGCCTTCGTTCTTTTGGACCGCGCAGATGATGGAGTCTCTAATTTGATGCAATTCGACGCGCAGTATCACCCCAAAGGCGATCCAGGCTTTCACGCGGCCGACCCGCTGCACCCCAGCCAGGGATACTACGCTCCAGGTGCTTCGCATGTTTTACCCTTTGCCGTCGATAACCTGGATCAATTTCAAGCGCGTCGATTGGATGATGGATCGCCAGAAGGCCGAATTGCCTTTATGCAAAGCGCTGAATACAAGGCCGCATACGATGAAGTCATCAAGCTAGGCGGTGACGGAGTATTGACTCCAACCCTCCGCACTCAAGAGCAAACGCAGATCGGCCTCTACTGGGGCTATGACGGTCGACCTGGATTGGGCACTCCGCCGCGGTTATACAATCAAATTGCTCACACGATAGCCAACCAACAAAACAACTCGGTAGCAGAAAACGCTCGACTCTTTGCATTGATCAATGTCGCTCAGGCCGACGCCGGTTTGGCTGCTTGGAACGGCAAATACGATGACGACTTTTGGCGACCCATTCTGGGTATTCGCGGAGCTGAAAGCGATGGAAACCTGGATACGATTGCTGATTCGCATTGGACTCCCCTCGGTGCACCGGCTAGCAATCCAAAACCAGGTGATACCAACTTCACGCCACCTTTTCCTGCCTACGTTTCTGGTCATGCGACCTTTGGCGCTTCGGTTTTCCAAACGTTTAAGCGATTCTATGGTCGAGACGACATCAAGTTCACGTTCATATCGGATGAGCTAAATGGAATTACCCGCGACGCTGACGGAAGCACTCGGCCTGTTGTTCCGCGAACCTTCAATAGTTTCTCACAAGCAAAGTTCGAGAATGGACAAAGTCGAATTTACCTAGGTATTCATTGGGCATTTGATCGCGACGATGGGATCAAGACCGGTGACAGTACGGCCAACTTCATTTTCGATCATATCCTTCGGCCGAAGTCCTCCTCAAGTGATGCGTTTCGGCACAACACGTTTGATCCCATGGATGTCGACGACGATGGTGCGTGCACACCACTCGACGTCTTGGCTGTCATCAACATGATTAACTCGCAGAGCCTTTCGTCGCCTGACTTTGTTGACGTCGACGGCGATAATGCAGTTTCGCCTTTGGACGCTTTGATCATTATCAACCAGCTGAATGCGTTGCCATCGGATCAAGGTGGTGGGGATCAAGGTGGCGGAGAAGGCGAATCCTCTGTTGCTGAAACCAGTGTATTACTACCATGGTTCTCGATCGATAGGAGCTCGGCTCCAGTCAGTTCAAGTGAATTGCGTCGGTCCAACGAATCGTTGGTGAAACGCTCGGATGAGTCCGTTGTCGGATTCAAGACCCGAGTCGGCGAATTAACAGCAATGAGTTTGCCAGGACTGTCATTGGATGTCGACGAATCCGAAATCGAACCGACATTTCCAATAGGTCAGGTGTCCCTAGATCATTTCTTCAAGAAACTTGGTGATAACATCGTAGAGAGCTAATTTCATAGCTCTTCACGGTAAAATCAAGACGGATCTTGGTGATTATTTCTTCCAAGCTTGTACGCTAGCATCAAGAGTGGTTGGCCCGGTTATGCGATGTCGGCGATTGGATATGCTCCTTCCATCACTCCGAACTTCAATGCTATCCATCGAGCCACATGTGAACTTGAATTGAAAGTCTCCTCGAGGCAAGAAGCATTTAGTCTTGTACTTGTTGTCTGATATAGGTTCAAGTTCAATGGCCGTAGGCTTCCAAGGCCCCAACGTATCCACATTGCCTGTCAAGTAAATGTGATCCGGCATCTGCGGTCCCTTGGGTGTGGTCAGCTCAATAGTTACCTCAACCAATCTCTCTCGCTGTTCCAAGTCAGCTTCGTCGGCTTTTCCCGACTTGCGAAGGAGTTGGACGTACCGCTGCCAGGCTGCGATTGAGAATGGTGATCGGCGTTTCCAATCTGAGACCATTTCAAACGCAGCCTTCGATGCATTGCGTTCGTTGAGATTGTTTAGCATGGTTTGATAGTCTCCTTCACCGAGTTGTAGTGACCGATCAGATGCAATAGCCAGGTACTCTTCGATGGGGAACTCCTCCTCTGCCTTTGTCAGATCAATCAATTTCTGAATTCGCTCGGGTCGGTTGCCATACATAGCGTCCATGGATGTAACTTCGGTGCCTGACGGCATTAAACTCACTTTCTTGAGTTGACTTAACGGGAAGCTGAAGAGAGCGTTTCGTCCAATTAAATAGAGTTGTTGATCGACCAGAGTAGGAGGTGCCCATATTCGGTCCTTGACAGAATCCTCTCCTGCAACCAGTTCGCATCCCTTTTCGTCTACGTTTAGCAATCCTACAAATCCATCGCCTCGAACCGCGAGCGCCTGGCCACCGATGCCAAGCAGATTGGAATCGGTCCAGTTTCTTTTTTGCCATAAGACTTCCCCCGTTGCCCAATCCATGGCGGTCAACGTTTTTCCAATAAAACCGACGCATTTTGAATTACTCGGCAATTGAATCCAATTGCAATAGAACGGAGTGACTTTGCTGTTGTGCCAGTCCTCGGTTACCGAGTATCCTTCCCCATTTTTTTCGATCGAGAGCAGCCTGCATCCTTCAACACCTTGGCCTCCGATTAAAAGCTTACCTGCAGCTACTGCTATCGGGGTTACCGCATTGGTAAGTCCTTGTGCGGGGTAGCTATAGCGCCAAAGGACGTTGCCATTTTTCGCATCGACTCCAATAATTTCATTGCCCCCTGCGTAGATGAGATGCTCCGAAGTGTCTGTGGGTTCAGATGTGTGTACAGGCATGAGCATGGGAGAAGCATAGGATGCCTGGCCGGACCCACATCGCCAGTTCATAGTGCCATCCTTGATGTTTAGGGACAACAGCAGTGCTTCATCGCCGCCGCAACCCACGACGACTTGCTCCTCATTGCACCATGGGCTGCAGGCATATCCGTATTGAATAGGTTTGGAGCCATATTCCTTTACTAGATCTACCGACCACTGTTCGATACCTGTCAACAGATCGAGGCAGCGAACCGATGCACCAAAACCACATACGATGATTCGATCGCCCATGATGCAGGGGGTCGAGACGGGGCGAACTGGAAATCGATCGCCGATGTCTTGAGAAAGGTAACTGATCTCAGCGAAAGTTTGTTCCCAAAGCAGTTTTCCATCAAATCGATCTAAACAAGCGATTCGATGGGCATCGGTCCCGTCGGAAGCAAAGTCGATTGCGGAAACGACCATTTTTTCTTTGCGTATGACGACGGATGCATCTCCGCCCGAAATCGCGGTGCTCCACACCCTGAGTGCGGCAGACTTGTCTTGAGGCACTTCTAAGGCCGAAAAATTGCGATTTGGTCCGCCAAACTGAGACCAATCATCCCCCCAAGCTGCGCAGATGAAATAGCTGAAAATGATTGCGTGAAGAGTCCTTGAAAGTCCTTTTTTTATTGGGACAAAACTCATGAGAGATGCACCATTGAAAATCGGGGAGGGCGGGGCTAATCGGATGCAACAACTCTTTCCATCCCGTAGTTTAGTGGCCCGGCAAGTGCACCAAAGGACGAAAAGCTTTGCGAAGCGAATCTTTGGTTCTCGGCATTTCCAATTCGTTTGAGGAGCGGACATTGATTTAAGACGTGGTATACTTAAGCACCTAGAATTGACGTTCGCTCAGCCAAGGCTGATACAGGAGCCGGAATACACATGCTTTTTCGGCGAATGTCTGCGATTATTTATTGATGACTCGTAATAGTTGACCGGAGTGGTTCATGAAGGTTGGAGTACCCAAAGAGACGTTTCCAGGCGAAAGACGTGTCGCGATATCACCAGTGAGCTTAGCGCCCTTGGCCAAATCAGGAATCGAAGTAATGATCGAAGCTGGCGCAGGTGAACGAGCCGGCTTTCCCGATTCTGCGTATACAAGCAAGGGCGCGACCATTGCTTCCACTCGCGCCGAAGTATTCGCCGCGGACGCAATCGTTCAAGTGCGTGCGGCAGGTGAGAATCTCTCGAAGGGGGCGGATGATTTGCAATGGATGCGACCAGGCCAATGGATCATTGCGAGTTGCGACGCACTAAGCCATCGCGAGGCTTCGGAGGCTATTGCAAAAACAGGCGCATCTCTTTTCGCTCTCGAACTGATTCCGCGAATTACGCGGGCTCAAAGCATGGATATCTTATCGTCCCAAGCAACTGTCGCCGGGTACCGCGCAGTCCTCTTGGCGGCGACGGAACTGCACAAGTTGTTTCCAATGATGATGACTGCAGCTGGAACGCTAACTGCTGCCAAGATTTTCGTTCTAGGAGCTGGGGTTGCCGGTTTGCAAGCCATAGCAACATCCAAGCGGATGGGCGGCATCGTCTATGGTTATGATTTAAGGACAGCTTGTCGTGAACAAGTCGAAAGCTTGGGTGGGAAATTCGTAGAACTCAAAATCGGAAATTCGAATTCCGAGGACAAGGGGGGCTATGCCAAAGCCATGGACGAGGACTTTTATCGACAACAGCGAGAACAACTTGCATTGACCGTATCGCAGTGCGATGTCGTCATTACGACTGCTGCCATTCCTGGTAGAAAATCGCCACTATTGGTTACTGCCGAAGCAGTCCGGTCCATGCAACCCGGTTCGGTTGTAATTGATCTTGCAGCGCAGCGTGGCGGAAATTGCGAATTGACGCAAGCCGATCAACGCGTGTTTGATTCAGGTGTAACGATTTTGGGCCCAACAAATATCGCCTCCGATGCGGCCTACCATGCCAGTCTCATGTTTGGAAATAACGTCACTAAATTTTTGCAAAACATGGTCAAGGCTGGTCAACCAAATATCAACTTGGAAGACGAAATCGTTCGTGAGACTCTGGTGACACGCGATGGCCAGATAGTTCATCCAAAATTGCAGGCCGTGCACCAGGCTGCTTGAACCTATTACTCTTTTCAATCTTCCAATGAATACTCGATTGCGACTAGTTGCATTTGGTCTGCTTTGTTTTTCTAATGCCACTTGTTCATCATTGCATGCCCAGGAACGGCCGCTTCAGAAGGTCGTTCCTCAGGTTCCCGATGCAAACGCACCGTCCATCGCAATCCTAGATGCGCTTGCGACGAAATCGAATGAAAGCTCGATCGCATCGCTGATTGCTCAATATGCAGCGGATCAGCGGACTCTCGGACAAAGGTTTCGTATCCCTTTGGATCCCTTCGGCCAAGCGTATCGTAGTAATATGCTCAAGAGTTGGGAATCGAAATTAGCTGCGATCGATTTTGAAACACAAGATCGTGACAATCAAATTGACTGGCTCTTGCTAAATAGCAAAATCCGAAATGACCGTGAATCCTTGGATCGAAAAGGAGATCGAAACTCATCCGCCAAGGCGTTGATTCCCTATGCGGAAAAAATAATGAGTTATTGTTCATCGAAAGAACACGGGACACCGTTGACGGCTGAGGAATCGGCAACGCTGTTGGAATCCATTGCGACCGAAGCGAGTGACTTGACAAAAGCCCTGCAAAAACCATCCAAGGATGCGGAGAAGAAAGACCCCACCCCAGTTGTACCAGCCACTGTTGCTCCCACCGTCGCAATAGATGCATCTACGTTACTGGATCAGTTTTCAAGGCAAATGCAAGAAACGCATCGCTACTACGAAGGCTACGACCCCAAATACACGTGGTGGGCAACGAAGCCTTTTGAAGGAACGAAGCAGGCCATATCGAATCATCGAAAAGCGATACGCGAAAAACTTGCGGGCCTAGACGATTCCGATTCGGACAAGATTGTTGGGGTGCCAATCGGCAACGAAGCCTTGCTCAAAGAGTTGCGGTACGCTTGGATCCCATACTCGCCACAAGAGTTGATCACCATTGGCGAACGCGAAATGCAATGGTGCGAGGACCGATTCAAGGAAGTTGCGAACGAACTGAAGCTGGATGGAGATTGGCGAAAGGCTTTAGAACAGGTCAAGTCGCTACATGTTGAACCAGGCGATCAACCTCGCCTGATTCGTGAGCTTGCATGGGAAGCCATTCGGTTCCTGGAGGGAAACGACCTCATTTCGATTCCTGAGATGGCAAAACAGGGATGGCGGGTCGAGATGATGTCACCTGAGGCGCAGCGCGTGAACCCGTACTTCCTGGGTGGAGACAATATTATTGTTTCGTTTCCGACGAGCAGTATGACACATAGTGAAAAGCTGATGAGTCTTAAAAGCAATAACATTCATTTTTGTCGAGCAACGGTGCATCATGAGCTGATTCCCGGTCATCATTTGCAATATTATTCGCTTGCTCGTTTTCGCCCTTATCGCGAACTTTTTACGTCCCCTTTTTGGATGGAGGGCTGGGCACTCTATTGGGAAATGGCTCTGTGGGATATGGGTTTTGCCCAGTCACCCGAAGATCGAGTTGGCATGCTTTTTTGGCGCAAGCATCGTGCGGCTCGCATTATCTTTTCATTGAACTATCAATCAGGCAAGTGGACAGCGGAAGAGTGTGTGAAGTACTTGATTGATCGTGTCGGGCACGAGCCTAGCGCTGCGGCCGCAGAAGTTCGCCGCTCGATCATGGGCGGCTATGGTCCGCTCTATCAGGCGGGTTATATGTTGGGCGGTCTGCAACTGAGATCGCTTCAACGCGAATTGGTTCAATCGGGCAAGATGACTAACCGCGAATTCCACGATGCAGTGCTTCGAGAAAACTATATCCCCTTTGAGCTATTGCGGGCCAAGATGCTTGGTATGCCACTGACGGCGAAGATGTTGCCATCCTGGCGATTCTACGATTGATAACCCTCGACGCACCCTTTACCCGTGTCTTTCGTTTAGCCCCGCGCCATAAGCGACGGCTGTTTTCTCGCGTCCGTCGCATTCTAAGGCGACCGGCAAGTTTAACCCTACCTAGCACGACGCGCAAGCTAGTGATTCCAGCTTCCCATTCACTAGCTCGCGCGTCGTGCTACTGGTACATTTCAGCCTGCCGCTCGCCTAAGGAACCAGTGAAAAGCTTCACCGCGTTTACCAAGGCCAATCGTTTCCAAGCGATTGTTGTTGAATCTCGCTTAGTCGACTGATTCCCTGCTTGGCTAACTTCAGGAGTGCTGCAAGTTCATCGTCGTCGAACGTGGCTTCTTCGCCTGTTCCCTGGATCTCGATAAACTTCCCCCCTCCGGTCATGACCACATTCATATCGACATCGGCTCGAATGTCGCGAGCGTAATCCAAGTCGAGAGTCGGCGAGCCATCGACAATTCCAACGCTCACGGCTGCTACACTACCGCGTAGCGGATACTGATCAGCCGGGAGGCCGCGAAAGACGGAGTTTACAGCATCGACCAACGCGATGAACCCGCCCGTAATGGCCGCGGTTCGAGTACCGCCGTCGGCTTGCAAGACATCGCAGTCGATAGTGAGCGAGCGTTCGCCCAGTTTATCGAGATCAGCCACAGCCCGAAACGATCTTCCGATCAGTCGTTGGATCTCTGTGGTGCGTCCGTCGACTTTGCCAGCTCGTTCGCGGGCTTTTCGAGGTGAGGTGCTGCCTGGCAGCATGTTGTATTCAGCTGTGATCCAGCCCTTGCCTCGGCCGGCCATCCACTCAGGGACCTTTTTTTCGAGACTTGCAGTGCACAGCAATACAGTGTTCCCACAGCGATACAGGACACTTCCCGGCGTTTGTTCTGTGAAATGACGCTGAACCGAAACAGTTCTGAGTTCTTGCATTAGTTCATGTTGCTTGGTTTGCGAGGCATTTTTCGCGGATATGGCGGCGATTGCGGGTCTGGTGGTTCAGTCCCATTCTCTTCTCGCCATTGGTCACGTTCTGCGTCCGTCGCGTAGTATTTGAGCCAACCTTCCATGTCGTTATCCTGAAGGCAATGCCAATGTAAGAAATTCCGTTGTTCGGCTATGCGTTTTTCGTAGGCTGGAAGAATATCGCGCACGATCAAACAATACAATTGTCTATCGCTCAGATGATCGGTGAGCGCGAGCACAATCCGCTGATTGTAGAGTTGGTGGATTGTTTGCCAAAGCAGCGAAGTCAGTTCACGATCAGTTAGCGTTTCTGGTTTTGGTAGCTTTAGCTCCGGCTCAAACCATTGGCTAATAGGCAAAGTTGGCGCGCGTTCCCAAGCAAGAATCGAAGCCAAAAATTCGTTCTCTTCCGCGAGAGACATGTGTCGAATTGAAACCAAGTCGACGGCTTCATCCAAATAGGGTTCGAGTTCGTCGCGAAGCTGAGCGTTGCGCAAAAGCAACTCCACTTCACTTTCCATTGGCATCGGCAATTGCGACATGACCGCCTTACGTGGGTGAGAATCCAGGAATCGTTAACAGATCCAATTTATCCAGTGCCGATCCGAGATTGAAGAATCAACTTGAACGATTTCGCAAATGTCAAAGAGAAATTAAAAAGGAAATACGAAGAAGCGTTAAAACCCGCATAACTTAACACGATTGATCGCGTTTTGGAGTTCGCGCGACAACGTTGCTAATAATGAGATTCCCGTTAGTCGATGTTTCGATCTCCTGGTAAAATGCCGGCAGCATGGCCCCTGGACCGTGAAGTAACATGGCCCCCTGGGCCGTGACCTATGCGGCTCGACCAGGCCGTGACTTTAGGGCGATACCAAATTGCACACCTTTCAAACGAAGCATTTTCAGAGAAAACCGTTGTTAGGGCGGGCTGATTGCAGGCGAGGCGCCCGTGCCACACTTCCAAACGAAATTCATTTCTACAGAAAGCACTCCATGAGCGATTCGGTTACGATCGAGGGGGTTACGCTTACATTAGGCAATCCAGTTTCGAACACTGCGAAATGGATTGGCCAAGAAGAGCCCCTACGTCAGCTTGCAGCCTGCTGGCTGACCGTTGACGCAGTCGATTTGCCATTGACTCCGCGATTGGTTGGTGTTCCCGGTGTAGGGAAAACAGCCCTGGCTATGGCGGCAGCCGCGG
Organism: Pirellula sp.; assembly: GCA_031363425.1. GTDB lineage: Bacteria > Planctomycetota > Planctomycetia > Pirellulales > Pirellulaceae > JBKCUI01. The sequence continues at coordinate 4,193 of JANLUJ010000324.1, read as the reverse complement.
TCAGACAGCAAGAGTTGTACATCTATCAATGCACAGCAGACACGCGCCCCGAAGACTTGCTCGTAACACCGGTCCTTTCAAGTAACGGCAAAATTGCATACCACGCGTCGCCACTTGTGACAGCCATGATTAGGGGAGCCGTTTGCGTTCTCGACGAAGGCAATAGGATGAATGAGAAATCGTGGGCATCGCTTGCGCCTCTCTTGGATCAGCGCCGATACGTTGAGTCGATCGTTGCCGGGATTACGATTGGTGCGCACCGTGAGTTTCGATGCGCTGTGACGATGAATCAAGATGATTCGACCTACGAAATCCCAGACTACATTCTGAGTCGATTGCAGCCGACACTTCAAGTCGGGTTTCCCAATCGCAAGGACGAGCTAGAGATACTTAAGTACCATTTGCCGTTCGCCGAATCGGATGTTTTAGCAATGACGGTCGATTTTTTGCAACATGCTCATTCGCTCAAGCTGGATTTCTCTGCTCGCGATGGGATCAATGTATTGCGCTATGCGATCAAGCGGTTGTCGCAAAAAGCGAACCATCCGGTTGCCAAAGATCACGCATGGCGCGAGGCATTGCAAGCCTGTCTAGGAGACGAGGCGCTCGATCTCTCGGCGGCCGCCAAGAGAAAGCAGAAAGCGGTTGGCGGAAACACGCTTCCCACGGGCCTCGGTGATTTCTTCTTCGATCCAGACGATCCACTACATCCAGACGACGGTTGATGCTGTGTTTGCGTGGCGGATGCTGCCAGCATCCGTACAATCGCGAGTTAGCGATTCAGCGTTTAGGGCTATTCACATGCGGGGCAGATTTGCTGGACGATCAGTCGGTCTTCGTCTGGTTCAATCGATCGCATCACTAACTCGACATGGTCGGACTGGACATTCGCCCAAATGGGTATCTCTCCGGCCGCGAACTGCTCAGCCATAGCCGATGGGCTTATCGATTTAGGAAACAACTGGATAACGCTAGAATCCAGACGCTGACTGCTCCAAACGCCCGCACCCATGCGGCAGGACTTGCTAGCCAAGCTTACCCGTTCAAAGGATGGATTCAATGCAAGTTGTTTCGCAAGTCTCTCGGCCCGATTCTGTAAGTTTTCGAGACTTGTTGTCAGCGATGCACCGATCGGCAATTGGCGCCATTGTTCAGAGGACTCTGAGGCTTGCAGCGTTCGAAGCAACAAGGCCTTGGTGATGCTGCTTGCTTGTAGTCCCAGAGCATCAGCGATCTTCAGAACACGCTCCATTGCGCTTTGTTTGCCAAGAATGATTCCGCATTCTGGGCCACCCAAAAGCGCGTCCCCGGGGACGACCATGGTGTCAACGCCATCGTCCCAGCAATTGGCGATCACTTTGCTGGTGAGTCCTAGCGCCGTCAAATCATGGATTGCACCATCCATCAAGATTTCAGTAACGCTTGCTCCGGTTTGCTTAGCGGCTGATATGGCTCGACTACGATGTTCAAATCGCAGTTCCACAGGAAGTGAATTCGGTGAAGCAATAAGCACGCGAGCAAGTTTCCCATGTATCGTTTCTGCAAAGTCATTGAACGTACAGTCTTGATTTGTTCCAATCTCCAATGTTCGCGCGTTTGCCTGGTCCAGTATGGCCCTAACGTTGCCACCCTGCATGGCTCCCGCCTGTGGTAGCCGCACGCAATCGACACGAGGCAGGACCCAAACCATCGGCTCCGTGGTGGACGCATTCGATAGCGCCAAAACATAAAGAGCGGTTGTCGTGTTTGGCACGATAACGACCGATTGAGCGCTGGTCAAACCGATCAGTAGGTTGCGAAGCTGTTGGTCTAGCTTGAGGCTCTCAGCATATCGGCTATGAAGTTGGTTCATTTGAGCGATCGCATCCTGACAAATTCGATGCGAACACCAGCGACTTGAGAAAAGCTCGCCCGTTGCGTTGATTCCAGGCAACAGACCCGGCTTGGAATTGGCTAGCCAAGGCTCAGTTACGCTTTCCATCCAGCGTCCCGCTTGCTGCAAAATCTGTTGAATATTTCCCGACTGGAATTGGTCCTTGAGCCCAATCTTTTGTGCTGCGTCCTTTATCGCATTGACTAACGTTGGTTGAGATACCAATTGCGATAGTTGCTTGATCGTTTCAATGGGTAACAAATCTTTAAAAGGAATGGGGAACCGCATGTTAGTTTTATAGTTTCCAAAATTCGAACAAGTTGGTGAGTGGGGTTAGCTACGAGCCTGTCTTAACGAATCGACAGGCTGGAAGCCTATCCCACATCACAATCGTAGCGGAAATCCATCTGCATTCCGAGCCTTACCACACCGCTACGTCAAAACGGTACAATAAACGCCGTTCAGTTCAATGGCCTTTTAGAAGGATCGGAAACACATGTCCGCGCCCAAAAACGTTTTAGGGACGAGTATTCAACTTTGCTCCATGGACCCACCGACCGGGTTTTTTCGAGACGGTTGCTGTCGTTCCGGCGCGGACGACCAAGGCTTGCATCTGGTGTGCGCCGAAATGACCCAAGAGTTTCTCGAGTTCTCAAAAGAAAGCGGCAATGATCTGATCACTCCGGTCCCAGCATTCGGATTCCCTGGACTCAAGCCTGGAGATAGATGGTGTTTGTGTGTACAACGATGGAAGGAAGCGTTCGAAGCTGGAATCGCGCCCAAAATAGTTTTGGAATCCACGCATATTTCAACCCTTGAATTTGTCGACCTCGAAGATCTTCAAGCCCATTCCATCCAAGTATAAACCAAAACAAGACGATTGAATGAATTCGCTATTCTTAGAGCATCTCGCCGCAGCCAATCAATCTATTCGCGATGCAGGGACCTTCAAAACCGAGCGGGTCATCGATACTTCTCAGGGAACTTTGGTACGGATTGCTGATGGACGTGAACTCCTCAATATGTGCGCGAACAACTACCTAGGACTCGCTCAACATCCAAGTGTTCGACAAGCTGCCAGTGATGCTCTTTCGCGGTGGGGGTATGGATTGGCTTCGGTTCGTTTCATTTGCGGTACGCAAACAATCCATAAAGATTTAGAAGAGCGACTCAGTCGTTTTTTGGGAATGCAAGACACCATCCTTTACAATTCCTGCTGGGATGCGAACGGTGGATTGTTCGAAACGATTCTGGGGCCTGAGGACGCAATTATTTCAGATGAGCTCAATCACGCCAGCATCATTGACGGCATTCGGCTTTGCAAAGCCCAACGACACCGATACTTAAACAACAACATGGATGATCTAAAATCCAAGCTCGAGGAGTCTCGAACCTCTCGCTTTCGATTGATCGCGACGGATGGCATCTTTTCGATGGATGGAACGATTGCAAACCTTTCTACCATCTGCGAATTGGCGGATCGGTACGATGCGATGGTGATGGTCGACGACTCGCATGCTGTTGGATTTGTTGGGGCTAGGGGCCGTGGCACCCACGAACACTGTGGTGTCATGGATCGCGTTGACATCCTCACGGGTACCTTAGGAAAGGCTCTAGGGGGGGCGAGTGGCGGTTATACGTCCGGTCACGCAGAGATGATTGATTTGCTGCGTCAACGCTCGCGGACGTACTTGTTCTCAAATACGATTGCTCCTCCCATTGTTGCCGGATCGATTCGCGCTTTGGAGTTGCTTGAGGAGTCGACCAAACTGAGAGACACCCTCGAATCCAACACGCAGCTTTTTCGTGATGAAATGCAGCGTTCAGGACTGAATATTCTGCCCGGCACACACCCTATTGTGCCAGTGATGCTGGGCGAGGCAGCCAAAGCTGCAGCCGTTGCCAAATCGATGCTAGAGGATGGAATTTATGTGATAGCTTTCTCCTATCCGGTCGTGCCGCAGGGCAAGGCTCGGATCCGAACGCAAGTATCGGCGGCTCACACGCATGACCAACTTCGCGAGGCTGCTCTTTCTTTTGCCAAGCGTGCAAGCTAAGAAGGTAATAGTTGATTGGGAATTGGAGAATCCACCCCAGCTTGCCCCATCCCCCCTTTTTTCATTTTGGGATGGTTACTACTTTATTGTTTATTCAACCGTGATTTTCGAGCAAGGAATTCTAATGCTCAGGGAAACGAACTGAGGATCGAATGAACTCATACAACTTAACCCACCTCAAGCAATTGGAAGCCGAAAGCATCCACATTATTCGCGAGGTGGCCGCTGAATTCAAAAAGCCTGTGATGCTCTACTCCGTAGGC
>JANLUJ010000341.1:0-1529 GCA_031363425.1 Pirellula sp. | reverse complement strand
GTGGCGGGCTAGAAACCGATGGCGAAGGAACGTTGATGACTACGAGCAGTTGCCTGCTTGCCTCCACCCGCAATTTCCACTGGACCCGCGAGCTGATCGAAGCGGAGTTAAAGCGAATGCTTGGGATTCGCAAAGTACTTTGGGTCGACGGTGGAGCTTTAGCAGGAGACGACACAGATAGCCACATTGATCAATTGGCCCGGTTCATTCGGCCTGGTTTAGTCGTTGCAGCCGTCTCCTATTCCAGCAACGATAGCAACCACGACAAATTGAACCTGCAGCGGGAACATCTCATCCAGATGACAGACGCAGCCGGACGGCCCCTCGACGTCGTGCCACTGACGACGCCGCCACCGAGACTAATACAAGGCAAGCGAGTTCCCGAAAGCTATTGCAATTTCTATATCGCCAACGACATCGTTATCATGCCCACGTTTGGATTCCGCGAAACAGATGACTTGGCTGCAGGAATCCTGCAAGACCTCATGCCGGATCGCCGTTTGATTTGCATTGACGCATCCGACTTCATCTGGGGCTTGGGTGCGTTTCACTGTGCAACCCAACAGCAACCTGCCGTAGTGAGCTGACAAAAAACGTCATATCGGTGTTCGCAATTCGTTAACCCTGAGCAGAAGCCGACGGCCAGTGTTGGTACAATGGGCCATCCATTCCTGTCGCGACCGATTGCCTTTACCCGTCACCCTGCCATGTACAAAAACTTAGCGTCACTTTTCTTTCTTACCGGAATGTGTCTCATTGCGATTGGGGCAGACCCAATTGCTGCCGATGGAAAATGGAGCCGATTTCGTGGCGATAACGGGATGGGGGTTCTTGCGAATTGCCAAGTTCAGATGCCTTGGAAAGAGTCCCAAGTCCATTCGATTGCATTGCCAGGTAGCGGCCATGGCTCGCCAGTCCTGACGGGTGATCAAGCGTTTTTGCTTGCAGCCGATTCTAAAGACGCAACGCGACACATTGTGGCGGTCGATGTCGCAACGAATGCAATCGCATGGACCAAGTCTTATCCGTCAACGACGCATAAATTGCACAAGTTCAGCTCCTATGCCTCATCGACTCCATGTACGGATGGTGAACGACTTTACGTAGCTTGGGCGGATCCGGAAAATGTTGTTGTAAAAGCTTTGACGCTTGCCGGGGACGAGGTTTGGACGCGAAGTTTAGGGCGTTATGTTTCACAACACGGTTTTGGAACTTCACCGATGTTGGTAGAAGGTAAAGTTATTTTGCTCAACTCTCAAGATGCAATGGAACTGCCAGCAGGAGTTGAGCCTGGCGAGGATAGTATGATCGCGATGGATAGCAATTCCGGCGAAACAGTTTGTGGGCCGCGCAAAATTTGAAAAAACAGGCCGACATTGAATTCTTGCACGGCAGTGACAAGGCCAGAGACGCCTTGACTTACAGTGAAGCCGCCAATCAACCAATAACCAGTCAACCAATCATGAGCATCCAGCAAGCCGGCATCTACGTCGCCCCGTCGGACACCCACGGCCAGGGCGTCTTTGCCG
>JANLUJ010000292.1:0-2339 GCA_031363425.1 Pirellula sp. | reverse complement strand
TTTGCCAAAGCGACGCAATACTGAGTCAACTCGTCGAAGTGAAAGTTATTTCTCGCGCTCTTGAATTCGAGATTCTCACCTTCCTTATCCTTAATCCATTCCTCAAGGGCAGCGAGCCTTGCCGGGTCATTACTCATCTACATGCCTCCTTGTTCGCGATTCCTCGCACGTCGATCTTACCGGTAACGGCAGCAGAGATCAGGGCGGTCCGACGTTCTTGCAGCAGCTCGATCCCACGCTCGGCTTCGGCGGTCAGGGCGTCGAAGCTGTCTAGTTCTTTGTTCAAAAAGTCGACGATAGCTAATTGCTCCGATATTGGTGGAAACGCAAATCGATACTTACGGAATTTCTCTGCAGGAAGATGTTCAATCGTGCTTTCGTTGCCACCTGCAGTGAAGACACCGTGTGCAGTCGCCCATGACATAATGTAGTAAAAATATCTCGTAGTGTCTGTCCTTGCGTCACATGGGCGAAGTCGATGCAAAGCTTTTTGGAAATAGCATTCCTCAAGTTCGCCTTTCCATACTGCAGATCTGCCTGGGTAACTTCCGCCTTCGTTGATAAGGAGATCTCCTGGGGCAAGACGAAACCTATCTCGAACAGACGGCGCAAAATCCATTTGCGGTAGGTCCTCGACATTTATCTCGCCCCACTGCACATCAAAGACTCTCAGGTACGGTTTCAAATGGTCACCGGTTATCTTTTCTGTGTCCAACATCTTTCCGAGTTGAACGGTGTATCGAAACCGAACTGCCGCGACTGACCAGTGGTCAGGCACATCGCCGAGCCATTCGATGCCGGAGGGCTTCAGGGGGGCGTTAGGGTTCAAGCCTTTGGTGACGGCGTGGGAGATGACGGCTTGTCGCTTTTCTTTCAGCAGTTCTATCAGCCGACGCTGCTCTCCCACCAAAGAGTCAATCTTCGATGTTTCTCGGTCTAGAAATGACGCGATTAGGGTTTGCTCTGCCTTGTCCGGTAATGGAATGATCGTGTTTTGAAGTAACGTTTGATTAACGCTTTCAACCGTTGCTCCTTGATTTGCCCATTCAAGCAATAGGATGTCGTTCAATCCTTGCACCCATCGCAAAAAGAACCGGTTTACAGATGTGTTTTCACGAAAACAGAACGCCTTCATGTCCTGGTTAATTGCGACTGGAACTTCGTTGATTCCAACCGGAATTGTATGCTGCAAAATCCCAGACCGAATAACCATTAGTACTCGACCTGCAGGTTGCAAGTTCGACGAACTGTTTTTTAAACCAGACTCCGTTATCGACTCTTCCGCACCTACAATAGATTCGGCTTTCATGTCCTTGGGTGAAACCCACGGAATGTTCCCGTTCCAATACTCATGATTCTCGCGACTTGGTGTTCCACCGCCGGTGATAGCCGCAATGTGCTTGATCTTGGAAAGTTTCCAATGCGTTGGCACCTCGCCCAGCCATTCTACACCGCTGTCCTTGTACTTTGGGTATTTCGGAAAGCTCATACGTCGTTCGCCTCTCGATCGAGATCAAGCGACAATTCGGCTTCGATGGATTCGATACTCGGCAGACTGGACGCGAGTTTTTCGGGTAAGGCTCGGGTTAATTCATAGTCTGCTACCCCCATCGGCTTGTCGATGTCTCGCAATGAGTATTCCGCAATGATTAGATCTTTGGTTTGGCACAAGATGAGTCCCAGCGTGGGTTGATCTTGGGGATGTCGCAGTTGGTCATCGACAACCGAACAATAGAAATTCATCTTGCCTGCGTATTCTGGTTTGAATTCCCCCTTCTTCAAATCCACCACGACGAAACAGCGAAGTTGCAAATGGTAAAACAGCAAGTCCAGATAGTAGTCTCGATCGCTGACGTCCAAGCGATATTGCCGACCAACAAATGCGAACCCGCGTCCCAGCTCAAGGAGGAATTTTTCGATGTGATGCAACAGCCCTGTTTCCAACTCCCGTTCGTGGAAAGGTTCCTCAAGGGTGAGGAAATCGAAAATGAAGGGGTCTTTGAGCATGCCCGTTGCTAGCTGAGCATGCATGGCTGGCAGTTTGTCACCGAAGTTGGTGATGGCTGCTCCCTGACGTTGGTGAGCCTGTGATTTGATTTGAGCCGTCAAAACGTCGCGGCTCCAGCCTTGCTCTGTCGTTTGGCGAGCGTACCAGAGCCGTACCGATTTATCCTTTACCATTTGCATCAAGGCAATGTTATGGCTCCAGCTCAATTGCAGGAGTACAGCCGTGTTTAGATGATCGGTTGCTATTTCGGGTAATTGGCGCACGGACCGTGCGCTAATTGCGGAAACCTCAGGGTTTTCGCTCCAAAACCGAACCATCCGCTTCAAATTCG
>JANLUJ010000253.1:0-2081 GCA_031363425.1 Pirellula sp. | reverse complement strand
AGAAGAAGTAGAGCGACACAAGCATGATCGAGCTATGAATCAAGAACCACAGTACGACGGACGCGGAATCCACCGTCAATGTCACCAGCCGTGGTTGAATATAGGTAAGGAAAACATTGTTGATTGCGAGGTCAACTTCCCTATCCGAAGGGTTGGCGAGGTCCTTCAATGCGGCCAACAATGAACCGCCTGCAATCGTTTCGCGAACGTGTTGCCATTGCGACACCAAGTCCACTACGGCGCGTTGAAGCTGGGACATCGTCGTGTCCGCGGTTGGGGATACAGCAACAAGCCGTTGCTTCATTTCCAAGATCTCTTTATTCCAGTCGAGCCCGATGGAAATGAGGGCATGCCTGGCATCCTGTGCCATTGTCCATTCGTTTTGTTTCAACTCTTTCAGTGGCGTCAGTGGCTTGTCCCGAACGATCTCCAATTCAGCTCGAAAGTCAACATCCGAGTCCTTTTCTTGGAAAGCAATTAGCCCGTTCAGTTCGTCGCTGACTATTTCAAAGAATTCGGAGACTTCCTTATCGAACCTTTCCGAATGCTCTACTCTAGGGGTGCTCTTGTCCCGCAACTGAACGATTTTTCCCGCAAAGTCAACTTGTTTGGATACGACCAAGCGAGGTAGTAGTTGATTTAACAAGACGCCGATTTCGATTGCATCGCTGCGCAAAAGTCCCTTGTCGCTTACCAAGTCTTGGTAAGACTGTTGTTTTGAGACTTGAACCTGGATATCGCTGACCTTTTCTTGGATTTCTTGAACCTGTTTTGCAAATGGAAAATCGAGATTAAGCAATCGGTTGGATCGCAGTTTCGCCAATCCAAATTTGATGCTGGATGCGTCGAAGTTTCGATATAGATGGGCACCTTGGACTGCGGCCATTGAGAGTACTAAGGCTGTCGGAATGAGAACAATCAAAACGATGAGCGTCGTCGTAACACCTGCCGCGATATGCTCACGATCCCCAACTTTGGCGCAAACCCACCGGTGCAAGGGTCTGAATACAACAACCAGCACCGCAGCCAGAAAGACGGGTACAAAGAACCCGATCATGACTTTGTAAAACAATGCACCAATTACCACAATGATGGCGATCAGAACAGCAAAGGAAATATAGCGAGCCATCGTGCCAGTTTTTTGTAAAAGGTGCAAATGCCAGGCAGCATTTCTCTTATAGACCTGGACAAAGTCGAGTTCTATGCCAGGATTTCCCTTGCGATTTTATCGCAAAATTAGAGTGAACTCTACCATGCATTCATTTTCGTATTCGTCCACCAACAAGAGCAAACGATGGTAATCCCCGGAATTGACGAGACGAAGCGGATCGACGCTCGATCAATAAACCAGGAAAAGGAAATGCCAAAAGGGCTGATGCGATATAAGCCAGTCATCAAATGGACAATTGCTTTCGTGGTGTTGGTGTTCCTCGTATTAACTGTTCGAAAAGCCTCTTTAGATGTTTTAGAACATCGTGAACATCTCGATTTCTACGCGATGGACTGGCGTTGGTTGTTCGCTGGTGTCATTGCATACGCAATCGGCATGATGCCAGCCGGAGCCGCTTGGCTGCAAACTCTGCGAGGGTTTGGCCAGTCCGTTCCATTTTGGGCTGGTATGCACGCCTATTACCTCGGACACCTTGGAAAGTATGTGCCTGGCAAAGCCATGGTCATCGTTTTGCGAGTTGGTAGGCTAGCACCACTGGGTATCGAAATCAAACCGACGATCGTGAGTATTTTTGTAGAAACGCTAACAAGCGTAGCGGTCGGAGCCGTCGTCGGCTGTGTATTTATCTTTCTGGGTGCCGAGTTCCCGCCACGCTGGATGGCCTTAAGCGCGGCACTTTGCATTCCTTGTTCGATAGTACTCCTTTTGCCCCACACATTTCGTGGATTGTTGGCCATACTTGCCAAAAGCAAGATCGGTCGTATGCCGCGTTCAGTCAGCGAAGCGTTTACATGGCCGATGATGTTGCGAACATGCGCTTGGATGGCCCTAGGTTGGTTGATTCATGGGACCGCTGGCTGGCTTGTGCTTTCAGGGATTCAGTCTACGGCCGGCCTTTGGACGATTCACG
>JANLUJ010000191.1:0-12743 GCA_031363425.1 Pirellula sp. | reverse complement strand
GTCGTTACGCGGAACCTACAGTTTGTCGAGGGAATGGGACAATTAATAGTTCGGCATTTGCTTCTGCCAGGTCATTTTGAATGCTGTTTTCAGCCGATTGTCGCGTGGATTGCGAACCATATGCCGAGCGTTAAATTTAGCTTGCGAGATGGTTACACACCCCGTTGGCAAGCGTACAAGGATCCAGAGCTTAATGCAATTATTTCGTCAAAAGTGGCAAATGAAGCGAGGAAGCTTGCGAAACATAATAGACTTAACATGGTGTAGCAAATCGGCCTCTTCGATACGGTGAGCAAATTATGGATGCAGACGACGAAACGAATATTACCGATTTGGAGTTGTTGCCAGACGGACGAATATTCATATTCGGCGCTTCGAGAGAAGTGTTGCAAATCCTCGAGGAAATACAATGCGCCCCAGACGGAGTCATCGCCTCCCGACTCGGGAGCGGAATGGATTCCAAGTCGCAAACTCAATTCAACCAGGGCTCCCAACAAGAACTACCGAAGTGAATAACTTACCGCAGAAAAAAGGTCAACAAGTGGTCTCGGAGAATTCGATCGCTCCCGTCGTTAAGCCTGATTCGACTGGTCCTGTACCAAACCGTAGTCGAACGTCGCAGGCCAAGCAGGAACTTGATATTCTCATTCGAGCTCGTTACCCGATCGTTTATGTATCCACCTGGGAGGAAGAGCGGGTCGAACAATGTTTGAGACAGATCGCAACGGCAAGGAAAAAACACCTGTTCGTTTGGACGGTGACACAAGGCTTGGTCCAATCAGGAAGTGAGACAAGGCAGGGAAAGACTGGCTCAGGTAGCACAACTGATCCGCTATGCGCCTTGGACGCAGTGATCCAGCATGTCGAGCCCGCCATCTATCTATTCAAAGACTTTCATAGATTCACTTGCGATGAACGGTGCAACTTGACGGTAATTCGGAAGCTTCGAGATGTTGCTTTCCAATTGCGAGACACCTACAAGACGATCGTCATTACATCCTCGACGATTAAGATTGCTCCGGAACTCACCAAGGATATTACCTTGATGGAGTTCGGATTGCCCGAAACTAGGGATTTTGACAAGTTGCTTGAACGGATAATCGAAGAGGTCAAAGACAATCCGAAGGTAACCATTGATCTTGATCAGGATTCTCGCGAACGGCTATTGAACGCAGCCCGTGGCTTAACGCTCAAGGAAGCCGAAAACGTGTTTGCAAAGACGCTTGTGACCGACAATCGCCTGACTGCGGAAGATATCAACATTGTCTTTAGTGAGAAGCGGCAGATCATTCGCAAGGATGGGTTGCTTGAATACTACGAGGCAGAAGAGAAGATTTCCGACGTTGCGGGCCTTGAGAATTTGAAGAATTGGATGATCAAGCGTTCCGTCGCTTTTACTGATAAAGCCAAGCAATTCGGACTTCCACCGCCGCGCGGAGTTCTCTTGCTCGGTGTTCAGGGTTGCGGAAAAAGTCTTTGCGCTAAGGCAGCAGCGAGTCTATGGCACTTGCCGTTGCTTCGGTTCGATCTCGGGCGCATGTTCAGCAGTTTGGTTGGTTCGAGCGAAGAAAACATTCGGCGCGCTATCCAAGTTGCAGAAAGTGTTGCGCCGGCCGTATTATGGATCGATGAAATCGACAAAGCACTAGCTGGAGCGACGAATTCTGGCGGCAGTGATGGAGGCACTTCTTCACGCGTATTTGGAACATTGTTGACTTGGCTATCGGAAAAGAAATCACCAGTCTTTGTTATTGCGACGGCAAACGACATCAGCAAATTGCCTCCTGAACTTCTGCGGAAAGGTAGACTCGATGAGATTTTTTTCGTCGATCTACCCAATCCGGACGAGCGTCGCGAAATATTTCGAATTCATTTAGCAAAACGAGAGAGGAATCCGGCACTGTTTGACCTCGAGAGGCTAGCCTTACTCTCGGAGGGGTTCAACGGTGCGGAAATCGAGGAAGCCGTGATTGCCTCTTTGTTTGACGCATTTAGTAGCGAGGTCGAACTCAATACTGAAATCATTATCAATTCTTTGGGCGAGACTATTCCGCTTTCAAAGACGATGAGCGAAGAGTTGACAAGATTAAGAGGGTGGGCAACTGGACGAGCTCGCCCAGCAACGAAGCCACTCGAAACGATTGAAAATAAGCACACAAGGCGAAAAATTGAATTGTAATTTCACAGCTATACCAACAATTCCAAAATGGAATGGAGTGCCTTAAATGAGTACCATCCTGGTTGTAACCCCAATCATCATTGCCAGTTGGCCGGCTATCACCGCGGCGGTATCTGCTGCCATCAGTGTTGCTGGTTTCACGATCGTGCAACAGGCAGCGACTTTCACTACGAATCAATCGGCTAAGTCGAGGGAGATTATTGATATCGAGGAAAGCGAGGTTCTCGACGCATCCGTTGGTACCGATGAAGTCCTCGTCGTGGAAAAAGATGGCGTTCGAGCTACATTTCGACGCGACTCACGAGGTGGATTGCAAATCTGCATGGAAGGCGACCATGTTTCAAAGGCTAAGCTCCGATCGATGGGAGAGGAGTTGCTCGGGAAAGTAACACAACAATATGCTTATCACCGAATTGTTACCGAGCTTAAAAACCGAAATATGACAATCGTCGACGAGCACATGACAGAAACAGAGTCAGTGAAAATCCGAATTAGAAACTGGTAGCGGCGGTCACCGAATTCTGTACAAAGGAGAAAGCAATGGCACGCGAAGAAATTGAAATTGAAGTAGATCGGTTTGGCAAAGTGACTATTCGCACTATCGGCATTAAAGGGGCGCGTTGCATCGACGCCGCCGAAGCTCTAGTCAAATTGATCGGAAAAGAAGAAACCCGCAAATTGACGCAGGAGTACTACGAAACCGAAACACATGGTCAGAGTCAAATTGATGTGCGGCAGCGCCACTAGCGAGCATTGAATGCAGTGTCCAAGTTGCCAATTTGAGAATATGCCCGGCAGTAAAAACTGTGCGCGATGTCAAGCTTTTTTGACCCCAGTCAATATTGACGTGAACCCGCCGCGAGCAACCAGCAGGCAGCGAGCGATTCCAAAGTTGATCCCACGATCGTTGAATAGACTTCGATATCAGTTCCTCGATCTGATCCAGGACTCTTTCCTGAAGCGGCAAACAGGGGTTCATTTCGATGGCACCATTGCCGACTGGTTGTCTTTGCTCGTTGGAGGGCTTAGCCAATGCCGACGAGGCGAGCCACGTGGGTGGTTATGGTTAACTGCTTGGCTCGTCTTGTTGCTTCCATCCCTACTTTGGGCCGGTACCCCCACCGGCTCTTTCATGTTGGGTTTGCTGTTTGGGTTGCATGTAGCCTCCATTATTGGCTTGTTTTTTCGACAATTCGAAGAGTTTTCTGTTCGAATTAAAGCCACCGTGGTCGTGTTGTTCTTTACCGGACTACTGTACTATTCGTTGCTTTCCATGATTGGCCGATTTGTGGTGCCCATTCGTTTTGGCATGAATACAGAAGAACTCAATGCGGGCGATGTTATCTGGTATCGACCTGGTTTAGCAACTCGCCCAGGGAGTATCGTTGTTTACGATCTTCCCGGCGGGCAAATCCCGGGTCGAAGAGGAAATGTGGCAGTGCTAGTCCGCCTACAAGGAATGCGAGTGAATCGACTGGTGGCAACTTCTGGCCAGCGCGTCGAGTGGAAACAAAAACAGTTGTTTGTCGATGGTATAGTCTGTGTCTGGCAGCCAGGATCTACAATGAACTTGTTCGAGAGTTTTGACCTGTTGGTTCCTCCGAATAGCGTTTTCATTTTGCCTGAGGATTTGGTCGGGGATGAGGATTTGCAAAATCTTTCAAAACTGGGACCCACAACGGGAACCGTGCCCAATAACTTGGTGCGCGGACCGGTTTGGCTTCGGTCTTACCCTTTGTTTCGAATGAAGTTTTATTAAGATAAGATAGGACTGTTTCGGTGGGCTGGATGCGCCGAGAATTCGAACTGTTAAGGATGTGGCTGTGGCAAGATTTGATAAGCTTGAGTTTGATGACGCCGAAGACATTTCGACAGGAAGCTCTACGCCCGAACAGATCAATGTTGAAAAGGACGAGCGGTACTGGTTGGCGATGGCCGATAGTCAGCGACGAAGTGGCAATCATGAGAATGCACTTCGTTTTTATTCGCGTTCTTTGGAATTCGACAAGTCCTTGATTTCAGCCTGGGTCGGACAAGTACAGATGCTGATCTTGTTAGGAGAATTTCCGCAAGCCATTACTTGGAGCAAGAAAGCGCTCGAATTATTTCCAAATAATCCTGACCTCCTGGCTACCCAATCGCAAGCAGAGTGTCGCATAGGTGATTTCAAGCAAAGCAATGCGCTCATTGATGGAGCGCTGAAAATGCGAGGTGAGTCTGCGTACCAGTGGCAGGTGCGAGGCGACCTCATGGTTGCGCAAAAACAAAAGACAGATCGATACTGTTTCGACAAGGCCCAAATCCTATCGAAGGACAGCTTGGTTCCATTGGAAACCGCCTTGGCTTATCTATATTATCACGAGTTTGCCAAGGCCCAACAGCGAGTTGGACTCGTATTGGAAAAGCAAGCGGACTCGTACTACGCATGGTATTTAATGGGTTGTTGCCAAGAAAAGTTAGGACTTACGCCCGCGGCCGTTCGAAGCTATCGTCAGTGTGTTGAACTTTGTCCCAATCACCATGAGGCACAGATTCGATTGACCCAACTTAAGTCTGGTGGGTGGAACATTACCGGTATATTTAGACGCATCTTTCGACGAAGCTAATGCATGGCGATCACACTGGAAAAGGTTCTCAATTCAGCTCGGAAACTGGGGGCCAGCGACGTCCATCTTGTTTGCGGAATAGCACCTGCCTTACGAATACATGGGGACATTCGAGTCGTGGAGGGAGCCCCGCTGACCCAAGAGGATCTTCGACGAATCTATGAGGCCCATCTAAACGAAGTTCAAAAACGATCCTTCGATGACGATTGGCAGGTATGCTTCTCCAAGAGACTGGAGGGAATTGGACGCTTTCGCATAAGTGTCTACTTGCATGCAGGGGCACCAGAATTTTCCATCCGTCTCAGCGAATCACATGTCCGCTCATCGAAGGAACTCGGTTTACCCGAAGCTGTCGAAGACCTCTGTCGCCTGACAGATGGTTTGGTGTTGATTACAGGTCCGACCGGAATGGGAAAGACAACTACGCTCAATTACATCGTGAACACCATCAATGAAACTCGTCGCGCGAAGATCATCACGATCGAGGACCCTGTCGAGTTTGAACATCAAAACAATCGTAGCATCATTATTCAGCAGGAATTGCTAGGGGACGTAAAATCCTACAAGAGCGCGCTGCGGCATGTTTTGCGACAAGACCCTGACGTGATCATCGTGGGCGAAATGCGAGACCTTGAGACCATGGAAACTGCGTTGATCGCAGCCGAAACCGGTCACCTGGTCATAGCGACACTTCACACGCCGGATTGTGTTCAAACCTTACAACGCATCTATAGTGTTTTCCCGGCGGAACAACAAAACAGCATCGTTGTACAACTTGCAAACAGCATTCAGGCTATCGTCGCTCAAAAATTGCTGCCACGAGCCGTAGATAAAGGTCTAGTGCTGGCTACCGAAATCTGTATTTCTACCCCAGCGGTTCGAAATCATATTCGGGAAAAACAAGTGCATTTGATTTACAATGAGATGCAGACTGGGCGAAAAAACAAAATGCAAACGATGGATCAGGTGCTATTGGATTTGTATCAGCGCGGCGAGATAACATACGACGTCGCACTGTCGCATGCGCATGACGCGAATTTCATCCGCCATCGCGTTGAACAAAAATCCGAAGAGAGCCAAGGAAACACCAGCACAGGTGGCCTCTTTAGACGTTCTTGAAGACTATGCCGATCGGGCTGACGGCGGCTATCGCCAAACCTATTGAATTCGTTGGCCACAAGGCGCTCTGCCATAAGCGGGCGGAATCACGGTGGGGACCACCGTGCCACACTTTGCTCACCTACCCTATCAAGTCATGCACTACGTTGCCGTGAACATCTGTTAGGCGGTAATCGCGACCTTGGAACCGATAGGTTAGTTTCGTATGATCGAACCCCAGAAGATGTAACCATGTCGCTTGCAAATCATGCACATGAACGGGCTTATCGATGATTGAGAATCCGAGTTCGTCGGTGCTGCCGTAGTCGAAGCCCCCTTTAGCTCCGCCGCCTGCCATGAACATCGTGAAGCAATCGGGATAGTGATCGCGACCAAGCTGAGCGCCCACTGCCGTACGACCTTCTCGAAAAGGTGTACGCCCAAACTCGCCGCCCCAGATGACGAGCGTGTCCGCCAAAAGTCCTCGTTGTTCTAAATCTTTGATCAAAGCTGCGACCGGCCGGTCCATCGTCTCGCATTTCTTGGTTAGGCCATCCCGAATGTCTTCGGCTGGCCCTGTACCGTGAAAGTCCCAACCCCAATCAAAGAGCTGTACAAAACGCACGCCGGACTCAACGAGCCGCCGAGCAAGTAGGCAATTGTTTGCAAGACTCGCTGCACCTAATTTTGCTCCATAGGCGTCGAGAGTCTCTTTAGTCTCTTTCGAGATGTCCATGACTTCGGGGACGCTCGTCTGCATGCGATAAGCAAGTTCGTATTGTGAAATGCGAGTTTGCGTTTCGGGGTGGCCGAGCTCTTCGGATTGGATGGCATTGAGTTGACCCAGAGTATCCAAGGTCTTTCGTCGCAATTTGCGATCCATTCCGGCGGGATCCGACGCAAATAAAACAGGATCGCCTTGCGAACGGCATTGCACGCCTTGAAACACGCTCGGCAAGAATCCACTTCCAAACGAACTTCTACCGCCGTTTGGCTGCACGCCACTGCTAATCAGCACAACGAACGCTGGCAAGTTCTCGTTTTCGCTGCCTAGGCCATAGGATACCCAGGAACCGAATGAAGGGCGACCACTGCGTGGCGAACCAGTGTAAACCAACAGCTCGGCAGGAGCGTGATTGAACTGGTCGGTGTGCATGCTGTGAACGAGGCAAAGATGATCAGCGACACCTTGTAGATGTGGCAAGCAATCCGAAAGCAAGACCCCTGAATTGCCAGAGGCAATAAACTTATGCGAGGTGCCAAGGAGTTTCGGCACGCCGGTGGTGAATGCGAACTCCTTCCCTTTAAGCACAGAGTCTGGTGCATCTTGGCCATTCAGTTCGATCAGCTTGGGTTTGTAATCGAATAGATCAAGGTTTGGCGGAGAGCCCGTCATATGGAGGTAGATCACTCGCTTTGCCTTGGGAGCAAAGTGAGCCATTTTGGCTGCCAGGGAGTCGGCACCGGCGGTCGAGGGTGACGGGCCAATTAGGTTCGATAAAGCCAGCGCTCCGAGGCCGGTGGACGTTTGGCCTAAGAAGTAGCGGCGAGTCCGCAGTGCGAGTTGTTGTTCAATTACGGAGTTCATGATGCGATGGGGTCGGTGGTTTGGTCTCGTTTAGCTCCGAGTGGTCGCCGAAGGTCTTGGCGGTCAGCCGTCGACTGCGGCTCGGGTTAAACGAATTCTTAGGCGATCGATTGACTGAAGAGTCCGGCGCTCGCCCCTATGGGGTCATTAGGAATTCATCAAGGTTAAGTATGACGTTGCAAATCGTGGTCCAGGTTGCAAGTTCGATTGGATCCGAATTGTTCGGCAGTGGACCGATGGGTTCAGTTGCCAGCTTTATGGCGCGATCGCTATCGCTCGCGAATTCGATGCGAGTTTCATGATAGATATTAGAGATAGCGTCCGCTTCTCGCGTCATTGGACGCCGGGAAAGGGCCAATTCAAACACGCGCTCTACGCGCTGTGCGAGCGAACCATTGGGCAAGTCGTAAACTACAATCCTCCTGGCTAAGCCTTGGGCCGCTTCGACAAAGGCTGGATCATTCAGCGTCACCAGGGCTTGAAGGGGTGTATTGGTTCGATCTCGCTTGAGCACACACACCTCGCGATTGGGCGCATCAAAGGTGGCCATCGATGGATAAGGATTCGATCGGCGCCATAATGTGTACAGGCCGCGTCGAAAGCGATCCTCACCCTTGCTTGTATCCCAATCCGTTTTGCTTCCAAAGGCTGCTGTCAATCCGAGCGCAGGTTGCGGCGGCCGCGTAGGAGGTCCATACATTCGTTGCGACAAAAGACCTGCAGAGGCGAGTGCCATATCGCGAACTTGTTCGGCAGACACGCGAAAGCGAGGGCCACGGGATACATATACGTTATCAGGGTCTTCTTCGAAGCGTTTTGGCGAAACGGAAGATCGCTGTCTGTAGGCCGCTGACATGACGATTTCGCGAATCAACCGCTTAGTGTCCCAACCGTTTCGAATCAATTCGGATGCCAAGTGATCCAGCAGTTCAGGATTGCTCGGCAAATCGCCTTGAGATCCAAATTCTTCGCTGGTTCGCACGATGCCCACGCCGAAAAAAGTTTCCCAATAGCGATTGGCTATGACCCGAGCAGTCAGCGGATTGTCTGGCTGCATGAGCCATTTTGCAAATTCCAAGCGGTCCATTTTCGGCTGACCACCGCTCGTGTTTGCAGGTGTCCAAGGATGAAATGCTTTTGGTACGCCGGGGGATACCAAATCGCCTTGGACCTTGTAGTTGCCCCGTATTTGGATATGCGTTTTTCGTTGTTTATCAGGTGGGAGTTCGGAAAGAATGGGAACGGTCGTCGTGGGTTTGATATCGCTGATTTCTTTTCGCAATGAATCTCGAGTATCGCGCAAAGCCTTTCGACTTGTCGCAACCGCTGAAACGAAATAGACATGCAGCGAGTCCTGATCATTATTCGAACGACCATCGGGTTCAACCGACAATATTTTTGAGATGTTTGGTGGCAGTCCAATCAATTGCTCTGCGCGGACATCAGCCGTGAGGCTAACTGCAAAACTCGCCAGCAATGCTCGACGATAAGATGACTCGAATTTAAGCGTAAGTCGTAACGATACTGCACCTGGTAGCGGGTTGGCAGCGACCAGTTCCTTGAGTTTGCTTGATTGAAATGCCACGTTCAGTTGGTGAGGTTGGTCAATCGAACCGCCGACAGCCCAACCTGATTTGGCATCGCCATCGATGGTATTGGAAGCCGCAAATCCCTCCTGCGAAAAATCTGCGTTCGCAGCTAGCAGTGGGATCTGAATGGAAGGCACGATCTCAAAGCTCTGGCTGGCTTTAGGTTTTTCGATGGTGGATTCCCATAGCGTCTTTCGATCCTCGGAGAAAATCCTTAATCGTGCGCCGGACAACCGGCTCGCAACTTCTGCATCGATACGATTCCATACCACGATTTTGTCTATGGCCGACGCCTTACCAAGATCGACTTCCCACCATGGATCGGTGCTTAGTTCCGTATGGGTGGTTGAGTTGTCCGCGTATTTGCCTGAGGTATTTCCGTCGATGGCTCGTTCGGCTTTGCCGTCGAAGTCCGTACTGCTTTGCGTGGCCTTGGCCCCTTTGGATATGTTTTCTTCGCTAGAGAAGACTTGGACTTCGCCAAGAGAAAGGATTTTGCTTTCGCCGGGCAAATCAATTCGCACGAATCTACCGCTCGTCGACTTCAGATCCACGCTTGTCAAAAGTGCAGCCAAATTGGTTAGGACAAAATTGCCGTCACCGATGGCGGCTCCGCCGTTTGGCAAAGTTTTGTCTGGGATACTTCTTATTTGAAGTCCGGACAACGCGTCGATGGTCATCCCGTTTGGAATCGGCAATTCAATGGTGTAAGTATCCGAATCGGCAATCGCGTCTACTTTGACTTTACCGTCGTCGTAGATGGTGATTGGCGACTTCGACTTGGCTTTGGCTGATTCAGGTTTTGAGGTCTGCCAGGCGATGGGGGTATGCAGTTCCTGAGCCCATGCATTTTGTTCTGGCTTCAATGCTTCGTCAGGCGCCAAAAGTGCTATCTCAACTTGGGAGAGTTCCTTTTGAGTGTTTTCGCGTTCACTGCGTTGTTGCGGTGTGAACCATTTGAGAACGGGGCTCTCGTCCGTTTTGTCAGCGTCCATGGTTTGATTCAGGATGGCGAAAACTTGAAAATACTCAGACTGGCTGATGGGATCAAACTTGTGGGTATGGCATTGAGCGCATGCCATCGTCACTCCCATCCAAACAGCCATGGTAGTATTGACTCGATCTACGACGGCTACGTTTCTAAACTCCTCATCATTGGTACCACCTTCGTTATTGGTCAGCGTGTTGCGATGAAATGCGGTTGCCACCAGTTGCTCGTCCGTTGGATTGGGGAGCAAATCGCCAGCCAGCTGTTCGATGGTAAACTGATCGAATGGCATGCCGTCGTTGATGGAATTGATCACCCAATCTCGATATGCCCATATCGTTCTTGGTGGGTCGTCAGCATAGCCGGCTGAATCTGCGTAGCGCGCCAAGTCGAGCCATTTACGCCCCCAATGCTCGCCCATGGCTGGTGAGGCCAATAGGTTATCGACAAATTGTTCGTAAGCTTGCTCGCTCGAATTGTCCTTGAATGCGGACTGTTGTTCCAATGTCGGGGGCAGGCCAGTCAAGTCGAGAGTGAGTCGGCGCAAGAGTGTTCCGAGATCGGCTTCTTGACTTGGCACCCAGCTACGTTCCGACAATTTTCTTAGGACCAAAATATCGATAGGTGAGTATTTCCAAGCTGGAAAGAAATTGTCTGGAAGCGAGGATTCAAGGTGAGCAGTCTGGATTTGATCGAACGACCAGTGTTTTGAATACGTGGCTCCGGACGCGACCCATGACTTGAAGAGTTCCGCTTCTTTTTCGGACAACTTCGCACCGAAATGCGGAGGGGGCATTCGCTCCGACTCGTCGTTCGAAATTATTCGGCGAATCAATTCGGACTCGCTTACACTTCCAGGTACCAGCGCTCGGGCCCCGGAATCGGCGGGTGATGTTGCGGATTCAAAATCGTTCAGTCGTAACCCAGATTCCACCTTCGACTCGTCTGGACCATGGCAGGCAAAACAACGATTGGAGAGAATGGGTCGAATGTCTGTCTTGAAGTTGACATTGGTTGGTTTGTCCGATAGATCGGATGCCAGTGTCTTCTCAATGGATACCAGTGTCGTCTCAACGAATAGCAGAAGCCAAGCCAATGCTAGGGTTTGGCAACGTAGGGCTTGAGTACGCATGGAGAATGCTGGAGTAAGGGTGGGATCGTAATCGTTGTCCGGTAGTCGTTGGATTATACCATCCTAGGCGAGCGGCAACATAGTTTATACCGGGAGGGAGAGGCGGAGAGGCTCCTGCCGAACCAATGCCAAGCTCGGCAGGAGCCTCGCTCTCCCATTGGAACCCTTGGCAGGTAGTTTTCATCCTGCCGCTCGCCCTAAAGGACCGAAACCACGTCGAAACGGTTACTTCCGCAACACAACGAAAAAAGGGCTTCCAATTCTGGAAGCCCTTTTCGCCATATCAAACTCGAGCGATAAAGTTCTTATCGTCTTTGAAATATCTGCTGAATTCCGTAGGTGAAGAAGGCAAACATCCCGAAGTTGAGAATCTCTTCACAGGGCTTGTACCTGAGGATCAGCGTGTCACCGGGCTGAATCAGTGGCCGTTCCCTTGGGTCTTGGGCTGCTTTTGCCAAGTCCACTTCGATCGTGATTTGCCCATTGCATGGCGTCCGTCTTAGAATAAAGAGTTGTCCTGGAGGTACCGTGTACTGCTGGATTCCAAAACCTCCGCTGGCACCACCAACTCGGCTACCCAATCCTTGACCGGCCAGTCCCATAGCGCCGAGCGCGTCGAGATCGTAATCGCGTGGTATCAAGAACTCGCCACCTGGTAGTAGTCCCCCAGTGTAGAACACCTCCGCTTCACGCGATTCGATGCTTACTACGTCCCCTTCTTCCAAGATGATGTCTTCCTGCCTAAAGGATGGGACAACACCGGGTGGCAACCTCATTGGGATCTTCAGAATATCCGGATCATCAGGCAATGGAGGCGGACATCCGCAAGGATCAGGATTGGCATAATATTGCTGATAGAATTGCTGGACGAAGTCGTCTCGTTTCTTCAAATTGGCCTTGGTCTTGCTCGCTCGCAAGATTTTGATTTCGTTTTTGGCATTCACACCAGGCAATCCGCCCGAGGCCATCAAGGCATTCAACACGTCGTTTTTGTATGCAGCTAGCTTGATTCTGCTACCAGACGCACTTTGGTCGGTACCTCGAATGTAATTGCCTTTTGTGATCTGTTGCGTTCGCTGCAAACTGCCTTCAGCACCGATGTCCTGTCGAACCACAACTATGTTATAAGTGCGTTCCTTAAGTTTGGTAACGATCGGCCTGAGTCGTTCGGCGTTCGAGAAGATTCTCGCATCCAAGTAAGCCTTTCGGATCAGTTCCGTGACCTGCTCTACGGTTAGCCCCTTCACCTTGAGGGGTTCGATAGAAGGCAAGGAAATAGTACCACTCTCTTGAACCACGATCGGAAATCCAACCGATGGATCCTGATCGCTTCCCTGAAGCGGGAAGTTGACCGGTGGTGGTTCAGGTGGCTTGTCGGTGGGTGTGTATGGAAGCACTCCCTCGATGTAGATGCCAAGAATGTCACCTTTGTCGAGCAGGTATTGTCGTTTTGGTTCTTGAGCCAATCTCGAAGGATCCAAAGGGATAAGATTGTTCTTCGTCTGCGCCAAGAATTGTGGAGGCAGGCGACGTACCGGTATTCCTGAAATTGGCTGGGTCAAC